>JAOAAG010000275.1 GCA_026418995.1 Anaerolineae bacterium | reverse complement strand
GACTCAGAGCAGGTGTACTTATGGGGGCGGGCGACGACAACGTTGGGCAGCGTGCTGGCATACTGCACCACCTCGTCCACGTTCACCGTCGCCGCGATGTTGAGCCCGCAGTGGCAGATATAGACGCCGATTCGGGGCGTTTCATCCATCATTCGGAACCTCCAATCTCGTTACCAACTTACAGCGTCTGAGCATTCGCTCGGAGTAAGGCCCGGGACGTAGTGAAGTGCCGCCTGGGCCATCGGAACGCAACTCCGCTTCGCTACATGGCTGCCTACGAACAGTCGCTCCACGGAACACGGAATACGCACTACTTCTCCATCGCCTGCCAGACCAGCTCGCAGATATCCAGCACCCGGATGCGCGTTTTGGTCTTACGGGCGGCCTGGAGCAGGGTACGCTTGCACTGCTGGCAGGAGGAAATAATCGCCGTGGCTCCCGTGTCAATCGCCTGGGCCAGCCGACGCACGGCGATATGCTCGGTGACGTCGGCTTCCATCATCGCCACATCCCCTCCTCCGCCACAACACAGCGCATTCTCCCGATTATTGACCATCTCCCGCAACTGCATACCGGGGATGCTGCGGATGATGGCACGGGGCGGCTCGTACACCCCGTTCTTACGGCCCAGGTCGCACGGGTCGTGATAGGTGACCACCCACGGCAACTCGGTCATCTTAATACGCCCTTCCTGGATCAGGCGGGCCAGCAGCTCACTGGCGTGCAACACCTCGAAGCCCAGCTTGCCGTTGGTGTAAGGGGCATACAGATGGTGCCATGTGTGGTAACAGGAGGGGCAGGTCGCAACCAGGAAGCGAGGCGCCACTTCCCGCACTCGCTCAATGTTATGGCGGGCCAGTGTGGCTACTTCCTCTTCCATACCGGCCCCATACAGCGGATAACCACAGCACCATTCCTCACCGCCCAGGGCGGTGTAGCTCACACCTGCCTGTTCCAGCACCTGGACCAGTGACTGGGGGATGCTGTAAGCCATCGGATAGAGTGCAGAGACGCAGCCGGTAAAGACCAGCACCTCGGCCTGATTCTTACCCGGCTCCCGGAGTTGCTCGGGCAGCGGCTCCAGGTTCTGACTCCAGATGAGGCGGGTCTGGTTGTCCTCGTTCAGGATGTTGCGGGTGGTGTTGACAGCTTCCCTCATCTGCAGAAGCGCCGCTGGGACGTTGAGCCCATTTCTGACCGCCCATTCGCGCAGGTTGCGCATCGTCTCCGCTGTCAAGATACCCCGGGGACAGCGCACCTGGCAGGCATAGCACTGCGTGCACAGCCAGAAGGTACGGCTATTCAGCGCTGGCTCTCGCAGCCCCAGCCGCATCAGCTCCCACAACTGGCGCGGGGCATAGTCCATCAACTCCGCCGCCGGGCAGGACGCGCTGCATGTCCCGCATTGCATACAGGTAGCCAGCTTCTGCCAGTCTGGCTCAACCTGCTGGATAAAATTCTGGTCAATCAACTCCTCGGTCAACAAAGAAGGCAATGGTACCGTCATCAAACACCCCCGTGATGGCCACCTTGGCGTGGCTTTTCAGACTAGACGAAGCGCTTGAGCGTCTTCAGGAGCACGGCCGGCTGGATCGGTTTGGAGATCCAGGCTGCGATCGGGACGCGCTCATCATCGGGGAATTCGGCGGCATACTCACTGGTAGCGATGGACGAGATCATAATGATGGGCACGTCCTTCAGTTGCGGGTCCCTCTCCATTTCTCTGGAGATATCCACCCCTTCCAGCGTGGTGGACATCATCACGTCGAGCAGGACGACGTCGGGCCGCTCCTTTCGCATCACTTCCAGCGCAGTGTTGCCGTCGGAGGCATCGGACACCTGGTGGCCCTCAGCCTCCAGGATAGCACGGACGACCAGCACGAAATCGGGATCATCATCTACGACCAGAATCCTGGCCATCTTCCCTCCTACTGTCAGAGAAAAAAGAGGGAGGGGTATGCGGCTTACCCCTCCCTTCGCTGATGGGAGATACTGTCCTGGAGCGCTTGCAGAAGGTCAGATATCAGAGTTTCGGGCATCTCCCCATCTGGCACTACGCCTTCGGAACAATGGGCTCGGTCTGGGGAGCAAGCTCATCTTGCAGCCGTGACTCCCGCACCTTTTCTTTGACTACGCCATAAATTCCCAGAATGATAGCACCTACAAACGTAGCCACCACGAACACTTCCATCGCCAGGAGCAGGACAAATTTCACTGTCAACATTACGCTTTCCATCTCACACCTCCTGAATTCCTCATTTGCGCCTACAGTGTAGCATACTGGCGTTCTGGTGTCATCGGGCAAAGCGACGATCTTGGCCTGCAGGAAAGGCGTAATTTTTAGCCCTCTGGCTAAGCGCATATGCCTAGCGTGCTTTGAGGATATCTGTCTAGACGGTGCTTAGCATCTCGCACCGTTGGGCCAGAGTCTCGACACGATACATACCACGACCGTGAGGGAAAACCTATACTTGCCCTTTTGGCGCAGTGTGCTAAACTTTAAACCGGTATGGTTGGGGCAGCATCGGCTGCGCCGGATGAGACAATACAGTGTATGGTTGTAGTATGCGGATAGTGTTGAACCTTCAGGCTAAATTCCTACTATGGATTATTCTCATCTTTACCCTGCTGGCGGTCGGTATCACCCTCCTGAGCATTCGTTACGTCAACAGGAACACCATACGTGAAGCCGAGAATCGGGTACGGATCTACGCGCGGGCTGCCTGGCAAATCCTCGATGGTAAGATGGATCGCGTTCGGGCTGCGACAGAAGTGTTGGCGCAGGACCAGGCTGTCAAAGACCTGTTATATGCCCCCTACGACGAAGCACTCTACACCGCGGTCAGGCAGCGTATGGAGAATATCCGCATCCGGGAGGGAATGGATGTCCTCACGCTGGTGAAACCTGACGGAACCGTCCTGTTGCGCACACGTCACCCCTACAACGCCGGAGACAGCCTGGCAAGCGATCCGCTGGTAAGGCAGGTGCTTACCATGGCCCAGCCCCAAAGTCGTACGGGCTACATCATCTTCGAGATGGAACGGCTGGATGTCGAGGGGAGTGGGCTGATTGAGAAGTGTATGTCAGTGGGCCAGGTGCCGCGGGGCATGTTGGCCGGCGCCGCTGTGCCGGTGATGGAGGACGGCAAACTCATCGGCGTGATCGAGATGGGCAGCCTGTTGAATGGCGCATACGAAAAGGTGGACCGTATCCGTAACTCGGTTTTCGCAAACGAGGTGTACAAGGGTAAGCCGGTGGGCACGGCCACCATTTTCATGGGCGACCTGCGTATCTCGACCAACGTGCTGGACAGCCAAGGACGACGCGCGGTGGGTACCTACGTCTCACCGGAGGTGGCAGAACGGGTGCTTGAGAAGGGGGAATCGTGGACGGGGCGGGCGCTGGTGGTGGACGCCTGGTACCTGGCGCAGTACGACCCGATCCGGGACCCGGATGGCAATGTCATCGGTATGCTCTACGTAGGGGAACTGGAACAGAAATATCTCGATCTGCGCACCCGCGCTGCGATGCAGTACCTCTCGGTCGTGTTGCTCGGTCTGATCGTAGCGTCGCTCGGCTTCTTCTTTATGGTTCGTGGGATCGTGAAGCCGATTCGCAAACTCTCAGAGGCTACTCACCTCCTGGCCGCTGGCGATCTCTCGCATCGTGTAGAGGTCATCGGTAACGACGAGGTTGCCGAGCTGTCGGCCTCGTTCAATGCGATGGCCGAGCAGTTGGAGAGGCAACGCAAAGAACTGGAGCGCCGCCAGCGAGAACTGGAGGAACTGAGCAACGAATTGCGGATTGCCAATCAGAACTACATTGATATGCTGGGCTTCGTGGCCCATGAACTCAAGAATCCCCTCTCCTCGGCGATGATGAGCCTGCACACGGTAAGAGATGGCTATCTGGGAGAATTGAACCCGGCCCAAAAACGAAGCCTGGGCACGGTGGCACGCAGCCTGGACTATTTTTATGACATGATCAAGAACTACCTTGACCTCTCCCGCCTAGAGAGCGGCAGTTTTGTGGTCGAGAAGCGGCCTGTGTCCTTGCTCTCTGACGTTGTTAAACCAGTGCTCGAGCCGCTGGAGCGGGAGCTGGAAGAGTGGCAGATGCAGGTGGAATGCCGCATTCCCGAGGATCTGGTACTGAACGTGGACCCCAATCTCCTGCGCATTGTCTACGACAATCTGCTCTCCAACGCGCTTAAGTATGGCCGCGAGGGAGGGGACATCGTACTGGAAGCGCAGGACGGCAAGGATAAGGTGGTGTTAAGTGTACGTAACGACAGCAGCGGTATCCCGGAGGATAAGTTGCCCCTGCTGTTCAAAAAGTTCTCACGCCTGGATACCCCCGAATATGCGGCCAGGAAGGGCTCTGGCCTGGGGCTGTACATCTGCAAAGAGATTATCGAGCGTATGGACGGCGAGATCTGGGCTGAATCGAAGATGGGCGAGTGGGTCAAGTTCAGTTTCGCCTTGCCTAAACAATAGGAGGTGTACATGGCTGAAAAACGACAAAGTATCCTGGTCATTGACGACGATGTCCAATTGGTAGATACGGTCAAAACGTTGCTCGAAGCGGTAGGCTATCAGGTGCTGTATGCTTATCAAGCCGAAAAGGGGCTGGAGATAGCACGGCAGCATAAGCCCGACCTGATCTTGCTCGACGTAATGTTCGCCGGTCCACCGGGCCCGGATGGTATCGAGTTGTCGCGGCGCATCAACCAGGACGCTGACCTCAGGGGTATCCCGGTGATTATCCTCTCTGGCGTGCGCAAGGTACTCGACTACCCCTTCCGTATCGCCCCCGATGAGACATGGATGCCTGTGAAAGCATTCCTGGAAAAGCCCATCACGCCGTCCAGGCTATTGGCCGAGATTGAAAAGATCCTCGGGCCGCGTGGCTGAGAGGTAGCACACCGGCCAGAGGCCTTGTGCTGTCACCAGTTCTCTTCTCCGTTACGACTTATGGGGCGCTCTGGCAAGAAGCGCCCCATTCCGGTATGCTTATCGTCGGCTGCAGACTGGCAAGGAATGCCCAGCGGTTGATGCGTGCCCGTTTGTTTCCCCCATAGCAGGACGGGACCCAGGTGTCACATGAGGAGAGACCCGCAGTAGAAAAGCCCAGCATCACGCGGACGGAAGCGTTAGCCTACGAACTAAAGGTCAGGGACGTGATGACACGTGACGTGATCACCGTCACACCCGAGACCGTTATTGCCCAACTGGCCGAAACGCTCCAGGAAGCCCGTATCTCCGGCGCACCGGTTATGGCAGCAGGCAAGATCGTCGGCATCATCAGTGTTAAGGACGTCGTTGCTGCGCTGCTCAGGGGCGATGCGGATGCGCCGGTGGGCCAGTATATGACCTCGTGCCTGTACACAGTGTGCGAAGATGAGGTGCTGGCCCGCGCGGTGGAGATGTTTTCCCGGACACAGGTAGGCCGTCTGCCGGTGGTGGACAGAGAAGGGCGGCTGGTCGGCATCCTGACCAAGGGGGACGTCACCGGTGGGCTGCTCAAAGCGTTGCAGGCAGAATTTGACGCGGAAGAACTGCGCCGCTATCGTGCCAGTCACCTGTTTGAGGATATCGTCTCCGACCGTACCAGCCTGATCCTGCGCTACCGGGTACGTCCCCGTGACTTCGTCAACGGAGGCATGGCCTCCGCCCGTGTGCGCCTGGCACTCCTGCGCCTGGGAGCCTCGCGCGAGATCGCCCGCCGCACAGCTATCGCTGTCTACGAGGCGGAGATGAATCTGGTGATCCACACCATCAATGGGGGGCTGCTGCGAGTGGAGGTGCAGCCCCATGTCATCTTCATCGAGGCACTGGACGATGGGCCGGGGATAGAAGATGTGGAGCTGGCTATGCAGCCTGGGTATACTACTGCGCCGGAAGAGATCCGCGCTTTGGGCTTCGGAGCTGGCTTCGGCTTGAGCAACATCAAACGATGTGTGGACAAGATGTGGCTGGAATCCAAGCCCGGTGAGGGCACCCGTCTGGAAATGTGGATCTACTTGCAACCGGGTGCGGAACACCGGATTCTGGACACCGTATTCGAGAGGTTACGGAGGTAACAGTGACGCTTGCCCAGATCGTGGAAGAGTTGGACCTCACAGTACTGACCCAACCGCGCGACTTGGCCCAGATCGTGCCCACCTGCGGCTATGCATCGGATATGTTGAGCCGCGTGATGGCCCGTGGCCCGCGTGAAGGAGGGTTATGGGTAACCATCCAATCTCATATGAACATCGTAGCTGTGGGGGCCGTACTGGGGTTGTGTGCCATTATCGTGACCGAGGGTGAAGTCCCCGATGCCGACACGCTTGCCAGAGCTAATGAAATGGGCATCGTGATCCTCTCGACTGACAAACCGACCTTCTGGGTGGTAGGAAACCTCTGGCGGTTGGGGGTACGGGATGTGTAAGCGCTTCACCCTCCCGCGAGCTGGAACGTGGTGTAGAGACCGGAAATACCCCATATCGCCACCCGATCCGTTTTGCGGCACCGTCTGCACCTGCGGGAGGGTAATCCAAGGACGTTGAAGGACTATACTGCCGATCTGCACATCCACACGGTACTGTCGCCATGTGCATCTGTGGAAATGATCCCTCCTCTTATCGTGCGTGAGGCACAGAGGCGTGGGATTGACCTGATTGCCATCACGGATCACAATGCCAGTGCCAATGTGGAGGCTGTGATCAAGGCTGCGGCGGACAAGTTAGTGGTCCTGCCGGGGATGGAGTTACAGACCCACGAAGAGGTTCATCTCCTATGCCTCTTCGACACGGTGGCACAACTGGCGGCCTGGCAAGCCGTGGTCAATACGTGCCTGCCCGCGCAGGAGAACATCCCGGCTATTCTGGGCGAGCAGTTCATTGTCAGCGCTGATGGGGACTTGATTGGCTACGAGACCCGGCTACTCGCTACCTCCGCCAGGATATCCTTTGAGGAAGCGGTAGAGGAGGTGCGCCGACTGGGCGGGCTGGCGATCCCGGCGCACGTCACTCGCCAGGTCTACAGCCTATTTGCCGTGCTGGGGTTTGTGCCACCTGGCACGGCGGTGGATGCGCTTGAGATCTCAGCTTCGATCACACCGGACGAAGCCCGGCGGCGTTTTCCCCAGCTCGCCGACTTCCCCCTTGTACAGAACAGCGACGCGCACTGTCTGGATGACTTGCTCGGCTCAACCGTTCTGACCCTGGCTGCACCCACCATCGCCGAAATGCGCCTGGCGCTGCAAGGGCGAGAAGGACGGGGATGTCGCATTGTGGCTTCAGGCTCCCGTCAGCTCCTCCGCTAACCTCATAATCCGCTCCACTGCCCACGGTACAAGCGCAGCCGTCTCTGGCGAAAGGCCCGTGCCGAAGTCAAAGTCATAACCACGTACCGAGAGGAGTATCCCCACCGGTGCCCGTCCGTACATCTGCTGTGCCAGTGCCAGAAGGGTAGCGGGGTGCATCTGATGGTGAACAAACGGAGTGCGATGGGCCGCCTCCAGCCGTTCCTCACGCACCTCTTCTGCCACGTTGCCCATGTGGGCATCTATAAAGACCACCAGGTCGTAGTCGGCCAATGTCTCGGCCAATTCGGGCATTAACTGGTGGAGCACAATGGTATCCAGGGTATGTCCCAGATCAGTGAAGCCGTCATCTAGGAGATCGAGGGGGGGGCGGCCCAGCCTTTCGCGCAACGCATTGATGACAGCGTAACCTGCACCATCGTCCCGTCGGTAGACATTCCCGAACCCGCAGACCAGTATCCGCCCCCTCACATCTCACGCCTCACGCTCCAGCGTCTCGAGCAACTCCCCCCTCGCGCTGTACAACTCGATGCGCAGCGGCATCTGCCCCATGGCGTGTGTTGAGCAGGAGAGGCACGGATCGTAGGCGCGGATGGCTGCTTCGACCCGATTGAGCATGCCCTCGGTGAGCTTCGTGCCGTCCACGTAACGTTTGGCGACCAGGTTAACGGCATGGTTCATCGCCCAGCCATTATGCCCTGTGGCAACGATCAGATTGACCTTGCGGATAATGCCGTGCTCGTCGGTCCAGTAGTGGTGAAAGAGCGTGCCGCGCGGTGCTTCCAGGCACCCGATGCCCTCGCCGGTGATAGTGCCCCCGTCACTGGCGATATCCGTCCTGAGAATATCCCGATCCTCGAGCAATTCCTGAGCCCGCTCGAGCGCGTAGATGAACTCGATCAGCCGCGCATAGTGGTAGAAGAGAGAGCCTTCGACTGGCTTGCCCCCGTTGAGCGACTTCCAGACTTTCATCTCGTCCTGGGCCAGCGGGGTGCTGATATGGGAGGCCACGTTGAGGCGCCCCAGTGGCCCCACACGGTAGACCCCTGCAGGATAGCCGAGCTTCTTGTAGAAGGGATACTTGAGATACGTGTACGGCTCAACATGCTCGCCGACGTAGTCCAGATAGTCACAGGGATTGAATTCGTCCAGGATGTTGCCGTCTGCGTCTATTAAACGCACCGTGCCCTCATAGAGTTCCAGTGCTCCGTCGTCGCGCACCAGGCCCATATAAGCCGAGGGGAAGACGGCGAACTCGGCTACCATAGCACTGTTCTTCTCCAACCAGTCCTTCCAGATCGCCAGCCCCATCTGGGCGGTGGCGATATGCTCGCCAATCTGGCCCAGTAGCCAATCCCGGTCAGCGGGCTCAAGCGGTTTATTGACGCCGCCAGGTATGGCGAAGATCGGGTGCACTTTGCGTCCTCCCAGCCTGCGGATGATCTCCTGTCCGAAAGCCCGTGCTCTGACCGCTTTGATGGCCAGGTCGGGGTGGGTCTGTACCAGACCGGCGATATTGCGGATGCGGGGGTCGGCGTCGAAGCCCAGCAGCAGGTCCGGGCCGGACAGTTCAAAAAAGTGCATCGCATGTGACTGAATGAGCTGCCCCATATGCATCAGCTCGCGCAATTTGTGCGCTGTGAGCGTGGGCCGGACACCGACGATGCGATCGCAGGCTTTGGCTGAGGCCAGGTGGTGGCTCACCGGGCAAATCCCGCAGGTGCGTGGTGTGATCTGGGGCATTTCGTAAAACAGCCGTCCCTCGCAGAACTTTTCAAAGCCACGGAATTGCTCGACATGGAAGTAGGATTGTGCCACCTCACCTGCGTCGTTCAGGTGGATGGTGATCCTGGCATGGCCTTCAATGCGAGTAACCGGAGAAATCGTAATCTTTGGCATTCCCTACCACTCCAGAGTACAGACTACCCGTCGAGACCATACTTGAGTGTTTTGTCGCCCTCAAGCTTAGGCATGCGGCCAGCGATCAGTTCGCTCAGCACGTACCAGATAGTATCGGCGTTCGGTGGGCAGCCGGGAAGGTAAACGTCTACCGGCACCACGTCCCCCACACTCATCACACGCTCGGTGAGTGGGGAGAGGTCCTCATGCTCCGGCACGTGGCCGTCCATGGTGCTCTCGGCCTCGACATAGGCTCGGCGCAGCACCTCGTCCTTGGTAAAGAAGTTACGCAGGGTGCAGACGCCGCCGAAGACTGCGCAATCGCCAAAAGCGATCAAAGTCTTGGCCCGTGCCCGCATCTCCCGGGCGTCTTGCACTTCTTCCTCGTTCCCTACCGCCCCGCTCAGGATACCTATATCTACTCCCTCTTCCGGCGGATGCTTCAGGTCGGTAAGTGGTGAAGAGGTTAGTTCGACATGCTTGAGTAGCTCGACGATGCGCTCGTCAATGTCAAGAATGGACATGTGACAGCCAGCGCACTCCTCGAGCCATTGGGTTGCTAACTTGAGCTTTGCCATAGAGACCTCTGTTCGTGATACGTGATGCGTGGTGTTACATCATTGTCCTGAGTGTATCCAATACTTCCGCTTCATCCCGTACTCCGTCCGGCATAGGCACGACGGGATTAAGCGGCAGCGTTTTTCCTTCCAGGTTCGTGACATGTCCGCTGCGCTCGGCCCATATCGGCGCTGGCAGCACCACATCGGCCTCCTCCGCCAAGGGCGAGCGGTAAGCCGTCTGGACAATTTTGAAGGCCCCATCAAGCCGTGGCATCACTCCGCCCTCCTCACTGCCCTCGCCCAGGAGGAAGAAGAGCACGTCGAATCTGGAAGACGTGAGGTCGTGCCCTTCGAGAGGAGCGAGACCCGCAGCTCTGGCACCCAGGCTGTTGCGCCCCGGCGCAAGCGCTAACCACCGCGCATGGGCCAGAGGTTTAAGTGCCCTGGCGACACCAGGTTTCAGTCCTACGCTGTAGATAATCAACGGTGCCTGCGCCTGTGCGGCCTGCTCGGTCACCGTAGCGGCGTATTGGCCGGAGACACTGAGCACGGCGCTTGCTTCTAACCCGCCCCTGGGAACGTCTATCAGTGCCACCGGTGTGCCCCGGTCCGCCGCGCGCCTGATCAGGTAGCCGACGACTTTCTGGTAGACCAGCGGGTTGGCGCCGGCGACAATGATGTAATCCGTAGCAAGAATATCCTGCACAGCGGCGGGCTGCCCGAACCCAAGTGTGGGCAGTGCGGGCATCGTCTGCCCGGCCTTGCCGCCCACCTGTGCCATCAATCCCGCGAAGGCGACCAGCGCTTCATTGCTCGTGGCCCCTGAGGCCAACCCCAGCACCCGTCCGCTCTTCAACTTCTTCGCCACGATGGCCAGTGCCTCAGTCCATCCGGCTGGCACTAGCTTCCCGTGGTCACGCACAAGCGGCTGAGCAATCCGTTCCCGCGTCTCGTAGAGTGGCCTGAAGCGTCCGTCTACACATAGGAGACCTCCGCCGGGCTCCGTGTTCCACACGCCGTGGATGCGCAGGATACGCGTGCTGCGGCTGATCACATCCAGTTGACAGCCCACGCTGCACTGCATGCAGGTTGTTTGGGTGTGGGTGACCTCTTCCGCGTGGCCGCCGTAGGCACTTCTGGCGTCAATCAGCGCTCCGGTGGGACAGACCTGGAGACACACCCCGCACTCCACACACGACGATTGGCCTAACGGTACATCCAGATCGGCCATAACCATGGTGGCGGAGCCACGCTCACGCAGGCCCAAGGTGTGGTTGGCTACAATCTCGGCGCACGCGCGGATGCAGCGGGTACACAGGATGCAGCGGTTAGGCTCCATAATGATATAGGGGTCGCTGGCGTCCACGGCCATTTTCTCGTAGGGACGAGGATAGCGCCAGTGATCCAGACCGTAGCGGTATGCCAGGGCCTGTAACTCGCAGTCACCGCTCACCTGACAGAACATGCAGTAATGGTTGCGCTCCGAAAAGAGCAACTCAAGCGAAAACTTGCGGCACTCGTTGATTTCATCGGTCTCCGTCTGGACCTCCATCCCCTCCGCGACCGGGCAGGTGCAGGCGGTTTGCAGGGTGCGCATCCCCTTTACCTCGACCAGGCACATGCGACATGCCCCATGGTTAGAGAGCATAGGGTGATGGCACAGGGTGGGGATGTCAATCCCCGCTGCTCGCGCGGCCTCCAGAATCGTCTGTCCGCTTTGGGCGGTGACCTGCAGGCCGTTGATCGTCAGATGAACCTCACTCATACGTTACTCCGTACTCCCGTTTGATTGATGATGCTTGTGCCAGAGAGTCCTTCTGCCAGGGCTAGCTGACCGTGACGGCATCGAACTTACAGACCTGCTTGCAGATGCCACAGCGGGTACACAGCTCCTGATTGATCGTATGCGGCTGGCGACGCTCCCCGCTGATGGCATTGACCGGGCAGTTGCGCGCGCAGAGTGTGCATCCGGTACAGAAGGCCGGGTCAATCTCGTAGCGGATCAGAGCGCGGCACACTTTAGCCGGACAGCGCTTGTCATAAATGTGGGCCTCGTACTCCGAGCGGAAATGGCGCAGCGTAGTGACCACAGGGTTGGGCGCCCCCTGTCCCAATCCGCACAGGCTGGAGCGGCGGATCAGGCTGCTCAAGTGTTCTAACTCTTCGATGTCATCGGGCTTCCCCAGACCAGCACAGATGCGCTCGAGGATCTCTAGCAGATGTCTGGTGCCCACGCGACAGGGAATGCACTTACCGCAGGATTCATCCTGGATGAATTCCATAAAGAAGCGGGCGATGTCCACCATGCAGGTCTCTTCGTCCATCACGACCATACCACCCGATCCCATAATGGAGCCTGCGCTGGTGAGCGATTCATAATCCACCGGCACATCGAGGTACGCGGCGGGCAGACAGCCGCCCATCGGGCCCCCGGTCTGTACTGCCTTGAAGCCTTTGCCGCCCTTGATGCCACCGCCCACATCGTAGATGATCTCACGCATCGTGATGCCAAAGGGCACTTCGATCAGGCCGGTGTTGTTCACATCGCCGGCCAGGGCGAAGGTTTTGGTCCCTTTGCTGGTCGCGGTGCCCATACTGGCATACCAGGCCGAGCCTTTAAGGATAATCTGAGGAACAACGGCGTAGGACTCGACGTTGTTGATATTGGTCGGTTTGCCCCACAGGCCGCTGACAGCAGGGAAAGGCGGGCGGGTACGCGGGTGGCCGCGTTTGCCCTCGATCGAGGCCATCAGTGCCGTTTCCTCGCCGCACACGAAGGCTCCTGCGCCCATACGTACTTCCAGGTCGAACGAAAAGTCGGTGCCCAGGATATTCTGGCCCAGAAACCCATACTCGCGTGCCTGCCGGATCGCCTCGCGCAGGGTGCGCACGGCGATGGGATACTCCGCGCGGCAATAGATGTAGCCGTAGCTAGCGCCGATGGCATAAGCAGCGATGATCATCCCCTCGATGACCGAGTGGGGATCGCCTTCCAGCACGCGGCGGTTCATGAAGGCGCCCGGGTCGCCCTCGTCGGCGTTACAGACCACATATTTGGGACTGCCCGCGGCAGCACGGCAGAACTGCCACTTCCGGCCGGTGGGGAAACCAGCGCCGCCACGCCCACGCAAGCCGGAGGCCAGTATCTCCTCAATCACCTGCTCCGGTGTCATCTCGGTGAGCACCTTGGCCAGTGCCTGGTAACCGTCCTCGGCAATGTAGTCCTCGATGTTCTCCGGATCAATCTTGCCGCAGTTGCGCAGCACGACCCGTACTTCTTTAGGCTTGGGTGGGCCCAGCTCCTTGTCTACGGGTGGTCTGAATTGGGACAGCAGCCGGGTGACCACGCGCCCTTTTTTGAAGTACTCCTCGACGAGCGACGGCAGGTCTTCCAGGGTAAGGCCCGCGTAGTGCACCCGGTCGGGATAGACCATAATTTCCGGCCCGTTAGCACAATCGCCGATGTGGGGCGTTTCCAGTACCGCTACCTCGTCGGCCAGTCCCTGTGCCGCGAGTTCCTCCTGGAGACGTTTCATCAGTGTACGTGCCCCTTTGTCCACACATTGGGGCGATGTACAGACCATGACATGTGAACGATAATACCTCATACTCTGCCTCGGCTGTTCCAAGCTAAAGCTTTACTCCGGTACCACCAGCTCGTCAACGATTTTGCCGCCGATCACATGTTCCTTCACGATACGCGCCGCGCGCTCAGCCGAAACATGGCCGTAGCGTACCGGCGGCGTATCGGCGAGCTGAACCTCCACGAGCGGTTCCTGCTCGCACAGACCGATACATCCGGTCTGCTTGACGATGACGTCACGCACGTTTTCGGCCTCGATGGTATCGAGGATCGCTTTCATCGTATCCCGGGCGCCGGCGGCGATGCCACACGTGCCCATATAGACAGTGATCTGGGCACGCCCACCGGTTGCCTGGAGCTGACGTTTCGTCAGCGCCTCTTCCCTCAAACGCTTAAGCTCTTCGATTGACTTAACTACCGGCATGGCCCATCTCCTCTTGCGCAAAATAGCAAGCCCGAACGCTGTTCACGCCCTCTTCCAACATCTCTCTGACGAAGCGCAGAACCTCCGGTTCCGTCAGCGGTAGACCGTTCAACGCTTGCTTGAGCGGCTCATCGTCGAAAGTGAAAGACCGTCCATCCACCTGATAGTGGAATACCCAGTGTACCTCCGGGTAACCTACAACCAGGGTCAGTACTGTGCCTGCTAAATCTCCGAGCGGCATGCGATCTATGTGGCTATGCTGAAACTCGGCTTCCACACATGTTCCTTTCCCTGGCTCTGAAGTCACCCGCAGGCAGCCGTTACACGCTTCCGCCGCGTCTTTGAACAGAGGGATGCCCAGGCCAGCCACGCGAGTGGTACGGCTGGTGACAAAGGGGTCGGAGAGGCGTTCGAGCTTCCGCTGGTCCATCCCCTTGCCATCGTCTCGTACGCACACAATCAGGCGGTCCTGGGCAGTGTCCTCCTCGACGGTGATCTCCACCGTCCTGGCGCCGGCTGCGATGCTATTCTCGGCCAGGTCAAGGATATGCAGCGCGATCTCTTTCACGTCCGTTGATAACGGGCAAGTATCTTGGGTAACTCCGCAGGCGTCACCCGACCGTAGATATCGTCGTCAATCATCACGACTGGCGCCTGGCTACAGGCACCCACACAGCGGCAGACCTCGATAGTGAGCTGCCAATCGTCAGTCGTTTCACCAATCCCGATACCCAGTACATCCTGCGCTTTCTCGATCAACTTGGGCGCGCCGCTGACGTAACAGGCCGTGCCCAGGCAGAATTTAACGTTATGCCTGCCCCGGGGCTCGGTGGTGAAGAAGGAATAGAATGAGATAACGCCGTAAATCTGACTCTCCGGGACACGGAGCTCCTGGGCCACGTACTTTTGCATTGGAAAAGAAATGTAGCCGATGGCGTCCTGCAGCTCACCCAGCACGACCATAGATGCGCCGGGCAGATGGCGGTTCTCGGCGATGATGCGATCAATCAACGTTCGCTGTTCAGGTATGGTCAAAGGGTCCGGCAAAGTTTTGCGCGTATTGGCCATCTAGACTATTTGCTCCAATCCAGGAATTTAGCTTGGCACGCGAAGGGTTATTCTACCACTATTGGGAGAGTAGGTCAAATGGAGTGCACTTGACACTTGGGGGGTGACGCGTGATTGGCGCTGAGAGGCCCAACTCGGAGGTGAGAGCGTAGCTACCTCATCGTTGACAGATGCGGTATCTGTGATCCCGAGTGCGAGGTGTCCCGGTCGGGGGCAACATAGGGAGAGGTCGCAGGGATGCTAAACACCTGAAGGAGGCCGGAATAAGTGGAAGGAAAACTGTGCTCTGGTCGCAAAGCATTCGTCCAGAGTAACGTCTGGATGACGAGGGAGCTCAAAGAATCTCCCCCCACCAGAACTGCCAAAAAGTTTTTCGTCCGGGTCAGTTGACTGGCAGCAGCTCATAGGTGACCTTGACAACAGGCTACCTTAGCGGTCGCCTCTGAAGCAACCGTCAACTGGTGAACAAGCCCGGCCTCATTCTGCTCCGAGCGCGCCAGCCGTCATACCTTCTACTAAACGATCCTGCACGAAGGAGAAGAGGATGATGGTAGGCACGATGGTCAAAACACAGGCGGCAGCCACTTGACCCCAGCGCACGAGGAGAGAAGCACCTAGCCTTTGAGCGACCAAAGTAATCGTGGCGGTCCTCTGAGTCTGACAGATAATAGAAGCGATCAGGTAGTCTCCCCAGGAGACAACAAACGAAAAGAAGGCGGCCACCATGATACCTGGCATAGCAACAGGGAGGATTACGGAGATTAGACGGCGTGGGATGCTGCAGCCGTCCATTCTGGCGGCCTCGTCAATCTCAGGAGGGAGGTTGTCAAAATAGCCCTTCAGCATCCAGACCTGGAAGGGAAGTACAAGGATCATCTGCCCCAGCACGACCCCGATGATTTTGTCAATGAGGCCCAGAGAAAACAGCACCAAGAACATGGGGATGATAAGCAAGACCTGAGGGAACATTTGGGTAGCAAATATCCCCACGATCAAAGTGTTCTTACCCCTGATATCGAACCGGCTCAGGCCATAAGCTGCGATAATGGAGCAGAATAGTGAGAGCAGAGTGACAGTAGTTGCTATCACCAGAGAATTGCGGAAATATGTGGGAAAATCTGTCACTAGGAGAATGGTGGCGAAATTCTCCAGCGTGTACTCCTTCAGCGGGGAGATCACTGCGCCGGTGAAAATCGAGGCCTGGGTGCGGAAGGAAGTGTAAAAAATCCAGAGCATAGGCAGAGTAAAGAAAATCAGGGAGATAACGACAACCAGGTAAGCCAGTATGGCTGTCCTGATCCGGACAGATTTAGTGGTCATCTTGCAGCTCCTGATCTTTCGTGGATTCTCAGATAGATGATGAAATATATCAACAAGATAATAACCATGACAGTACCAACGCTGGCTGCGTAGCCGAGACGATAACTTTCCCACGATAGACGATATACATACACCGGGAGCACATCCGTACGGTTAACCGGTCCCCCGCCAGTGGACAGATAGATAAAATCAAAGTTGTTAAAAGTCCACAGCACATGTATCGTGACCATCACGATGATCATATTGCGGATTCCAGGGAGCGTGATATGCCTGAACTTGCTCCAGCCGCCAGCTCCATCAATTTCGGCAGCTTCGTAATAACTCCGCGGTATGGCCTGCATCGCTGCCAGAAAGGCCACTCCGTAGAAAGGCACGTTTCTCCATAGGTGCAGCAATATGATGCAGGGAAGGGCTGCAGTGGGATCACCGAACCAGTACCTGGCCAGGTGTTTCAACCCGAGGAGTCTGAGAATAATGTTGACCAGGCCCACATCTGGCTGGGCCATAAACCTGAACATATACACGGTGGCGGCCACCGGAATCACCCAACTGGCCATGATGATGCTTTTGAAAAGACCCATCCCGGGAAGCTTCTGCTGCATAGCCCAGGCCAGGATCAACCCCAGGATGAACTGGAGCACGACCACTGTAACGGTCAGGATGATAGAGTGAGACAAAGAAAGCCGGAAGACCTCATCAGAAGGTAGCTCGGCGAAGTTACTCAACCCTACATATTCGTAAGAGGGGAGGAGCAAATTCCTGTTGGTAAAAGCCATTTTCAGGCCGTCCAGGAGAGGATAGAGCGTGAACAGCATGATGATCGCTACCGCAGGGATGAGCATCAGATATCCGGTGTATTTTTCCTTCCAAACGAACCGTGGCGGAGGCCTGTGTGCTACATAGGGCTTAGTATTTGTCTCCATTTCCCAACCGTAACTCTCTCCTGTAGACACCTATCCGAAAACATCTCATCTTGCTCAGAAGACAGAGTGACCGGGGGCGGAACCAATCCGCCCTCGCTAAGTTCCCGAACAGGGGCTGCACAGTGTATTACAGTGTGGTAATGAGGATGGGGCAAATTATAGTGCCCCATCCTCAAAAATGCAATCCAGCACTTGGGCTGGAAGTCTTGCTACAATACCTTATCGGCCTCTAGCTTCTTGATGGTGTTATAGAGCCACTCTGCTGCCTCACGCGGCGTTTTCTCGTCATAGATGACGTAGTTGACCGCTCTCAGGTTGGATTCGCTCACTGGGCCCCAGTTAACGGGCTCCATAGCCACCGAATGAGGAATCTGGGCAGCGAAGCTCTGGATCCACCATGCGATGTCACCTTTGAAGACATCCATCTCCAGAGAGTCCTTGCGTGCCGGAATACCTCCGGAATCAGCTAGCCAGAGGCCCATTTGTTCCTTGGAGCAGATGAACTTCATCAGTTCCCAAGCCAGGTCCTTGTTCTTAGAATAGGCATTCATCATGATCGGCTTGACCTCCAGGTAGGTAGCCAGCACGCCACCCTCGGCTACAGGTAACGAGGTTACTGCCGACCTGTTTTCCAGGATGTCTTTGGCTATGTCGCTCTCCTCTCTCCGACCCCACAGCCAGGTACCCATGGGGCACATAGCCCACTTACCGGCTACATAGCCCGGGTCTTCCACCGGCCAGCCGGTGCCACGCTGGTTCGGATCGCAGGCCGGATAATCTCCCTTGAACAGCTCATCATAGAGAGCTAACACCTGCTCAAGCTGCTCCACCGTGGCAATGAACTTAGGGGAGTCACCCGAGACATCGAACATAGGTTGCTTGTGACTCACCTGATAGTACCAGGAGATAAACTCCTGAGCAGCGCGTGGATCGCCGACCAGGGTGCAGACAAAGGCACCAAAAACCTCCTTGTTAGTGAGTTGGGTGATCTTGCGGCCGGTCTCCACAAACTCTGTCCAGGTAGTGGGCACCTTGAGGCCATGTTCTTCAAAAATGTCTTTCCTGTAGATCAAGCCTCGGGCATTCGTGTTATAAGGAAGCCCCCACAGTTTCCCTTTGATCCTGAGAGGGGTGAGCGTCGCTTCCTCGAACTGGTCTTTGTCAGCCCAGGCATTGAAGCGGTCATCCAGAGGTTCAATCAAAGCCTCCTTGACGTACACGGCTGTATCTTCCAACAGGCCTTCGATGACGTCGGGCACCCCGGTTTTGGCCTGGAGGAGGAATTTATCCCGTTGGTCCTTGTATTTGCCTGGCCCATAGAAAGCATCCACCGTGGCGTTGAGCAGGGCCACTTTGACGGCCTCCTCCCATTGCTTCACATACTCGGGTGAGACCTCTTGGGTAACGAAGGGCATGTTCCAAAATGATAGGCTCACCTTCTGGGGAACCGGCGTCGCAGTTGGAGGTGCCTGGGTCGCGGTAGGAGCTGGAGCCCCAGGCGCTTTCGGGGTCGGGGTCTGGGATGGCGCACAGGCAGCGATGATCCCGCCCAGGGCGGCTGTGCCAGCTACTTTCAGGAACTGGCGGCGAGTAACCTTTTTCTCACTCATGTTTTGCCTCCTCGTGTGTTAGATTTTCGCAGAATGGCCATTTCTCAGCAGACGGCGCTTACAGGAAATTTAGAATTTCTGCCCTTCTCACCCCCTTTCGTGGCTGTTTATGATGCGACTGAGCGGTGTCATCCAGTGCGGCGAATCCGTTAATTCATGGACAAACAACGCTAAAGCAGGGCCGAACTCCAGGCGAAAGGTGGTTGGATAGATATCCTGGTTGGACTGTGGCTCTCCAACCGCCTGCTGCATTGGGGGGTAGTGTCAGGCCGGTTTGTGCGGGAGGCGGTAGGCGTGGAGTCGGTGTTGATCATCGCCTGACTGTAACTGGCTATTAGTCACTACGATCGTTAGTCTCAGGAACGGCATATATGTTACCGCTCCCGTTAGCGCCAACATTGTACCACAAAAAGGCAAAGTTGTCAATGGGGCGTACTCCTTACACTCAAAATATCACCGAAAGGGAGCGTTCCCTCGTAGATACCAGTGTTGATCGGGTTGACAATACGGCCTGTAGTGGTATCATCAGTTGGCAGAACCTGACCAGGGAGGATGTGTGATGAATCTGGATGAGCCAAGCAGCTTTGAGTTGCTCGATCCCGATGGCATGCTTGCGCGCATCGGGGAGCTACCACAACAATGCCGTAACGCCTGGGACTTGACCAGTGACCTGGACCTCCCACGTGCCTACCGGGAGGTGCAAAGGGTCATCGTGCTGGGAATGGGAGGTTCGGCCATCGGGGGGGCGTTGCTGGAGGGACTGGTGAGTGGAGAGTGCGCCGTCCCGGTGGTGATCGTGCGTGACTATTCTATCCCCACCTTTGTCAGAGGGGCGGAGACGTTGGTCGTGGCCTCCAGTTACTCTGGAAATACCGAGGAGACACTGATCGCGTTGCAGGAGGCCCTGGAGCGCGGCACGCTCTCCATCGCTATCACTACCGGAGGGCAGCTTGCCTCGCTGGCTCAAGAAAAGGGGATACCGCTCCTTCGTTTCGATTACCGGTCGCAGCCGCGGGCGGCGCTGGGCTATTCGTTCACCCTGCTCCTGGGGCTCTTCTCCCGCCTGGGGCTGGTGCGCGATTACTCCGCTGACCTGGTGGAAGCGGTCGAAGTGATGAGGGAGTGGCAGATGGACATTGGTCCCCAGGTGCCGACCGCTCAGAATGCGGCCAAGAGCCTGGCAGAGCGGCTGGTGAATCGGCTGCCGGTCGTCTATGGAGCAGGATTCCTGGCCCCTGTCGCCAACCGCTGGAAGACTCAGTTCAATGAGAACAGCAAGCACTGGGCCTTCTTTGAGGTACTGCCGGAGCTACACCACAACGCTGTCGTAGGCCTGGGCATTCCCACATCCGTGCGCGATATAGTGACAGTGTTGATGCTGCGCTCCGATATGGATCATCCCCGTGTCCGGGTGCGCTGGGATATCACGGCGGAACTGCTTGCTAAGGAGGGCGTGACCTGTGAGACCTTCTACGGCCGGGGCAAAAGCAAACTGGCACAGATGCTGTCTCTGATTCACTTCAACGACTACGTCAGTTTCTATCTGGCCATGCTCAACGGGGTGGATCCGACCCCCGTGAGGACTATCGCGTTTCTCAAGCGACGGCTGGCAGAAGCGGAGGTTGCGTAAGACAACGGGCTAACAATGACCAACTCTTCTATCCTCATCCCTCCCTACGGGGGCAGGCTGGTGAACCTCCTGGTCGCGCCCGAGGAGGTGGAGGAGCTAAAGGCCTATGCGAGCCGGTTGCCCTCCCTCCAACTTTCGGAACGGGCGGTGTGCGATCTGGAGTTGCTGGCGGTGGGAGGCTTCTCCCCGTTGGACCGCTTCATGGGCCGCGAGGATCATCAACGGGTACTGGACGAGATGCGGCTGGCCAGCGGGCACATTTTCCCCATCCCGGTGACCTTGCCGGTCTCGCCCGAGGTAGACCTTCACCTGGACCAGGATGTGGCTCTGCGCGACGCCAAAAACGAGCTCCTGGCTGTCATGACCGTCGAGGAAATCTACGAGTGGGAGCTGCAGGAGGTAGCTGCAAAGGTGTTCGGCACGCTCGACCTGCGTCATCCTCTGGTAGCCGAGATGCACCGCTGGGGCAAGCTGAACGTCTCTGGCCGGCTGCGAGTGCTTCAGCTTCCCAAGCACTATGACTTCCGGGAGCTACGCTTGACGCCGGAGCAGACACGGGCCCGTCTTGAGGCGCTCGGTCGCTGCAATGTGGTCGCCTTCCAGACGCGTAATCCGTTGCACAGGGTGCATGAGGAGCTGACCAAACGGGCGATCGAAGAGGTTGACGGGGTGCTATTACTTCATCCGGTGGTCGGGATGACCAGGCCGGGCGATGTTGACCATTACACACGGGTGCGCACTTATATGGCGCTGGCCGCGCGTTACTATGAACCCGACCGTATCTTGCTGGCGCTGTTGCCGCTGGCGATGAGGCTGGCCGGGCCCCGTGAGGCGTTGTGGCACGCGGTGATCCGCCGCAACTATGGCGCGAACTATCTCATCGTGGGGCGCGACCACGCTGGCCCCGGCAATGACTCGCAGGGCAGGCCGTTCTACGGCCCCTATGATGCCCAGGAAATGGTCGCGCGTTATAGCGAGGAGCTGGGGGTCAGGATGATCCCCTTCCGTACCTTTGTCTATCTGCCGGATGAGGGGCGCTATGAGGAGATCTCCAGGGTCCCCGCAGGGGTGCGGACGGCTGCTATCTCCGGTACCCAGGTGCGCGATGAGTATCTGAACAATGGCAAAAAACTGCCCTCCTGGTTTACCAGACCGGAGGTCGCTGAAATTCTGGCTGAAAGCTATCCGCCTCGCCACAAGCAGGGGGTGTGCGTCTGGTTCACCGGCCTGAGCGGGGCTGGCAAATCAACTACTGCCGAGGTGCTGACCGTGTTGCTCCAGGAGCATGGCCGCCAGGTCACACTGCTCGACGGCGATGTGGTGCGCACCCACCTGTCTAAGGGCCTGGGGTTCAGCCGTGAAGACCGCGACACCAACATCCGACGCATCGGTTTCGTCGCGTCCGAGATCGTGCGCCACGGGGGAGTGGTGCTGTGCGCGGCTGTCAGCCCTTACCGGGCTACGCGCAATGACGTGCGCAACATGGTCGGCCAGGACCACTTTGTCGAGGTATTTGTTGACACACCGCTTGAGGTATGCGAGCAACGCGACACGAAAGGACTGTACGCCAGGGCGCGGCGGGGAGAGATCAAGGGCTTCACCGGCATTGACGACCCGTACGAGCCGCCCGAGAACCCGGAGATCGTGCTGGATACCCTCACGCACACGCCGGAGGAGAACGCCCGGCTGATCCTCGACTATCTTATCGCCAGGGGCTTCGTGCGCCCGCAGCCGTCGTGCATAGAGGACGTGAGCGCTGCAGAGAGAGACGACGGTCGGCGACAGGGCGGGCTGGTGTAGCTACAGGACGCGCACGGTTGGTACTTCTCTCCCAATGACCTATAGCCAGCGGCGGCCCGGGCTGTCCGCTGGCTAAGGTGGCCCCATTGACGTCTGCAGCTCTTATCCCTACTTTGCAAGCTCCATGCTTCCTGGCTGAGTGGGCAGGAAACGCCCTTGCCCCGGTTCGGCGACGATCTCCCCCTGCCACAGGAGGCGGCGTCCGCGTTGCCAGGACATTTCCGGCCATCCCAGCACCGTGCGTCCCTCGTAGAGGGTGTATCCGGCGCGCGAGTGCATGTTATCAGCGCGGATAGTGTACTCCCTGGTCGGGTCAAGGACCACCAGGTCAGCGTCCGAGCCGACGGCGATAGTCCCTTTCCGAGGGTAGAGGCCGAAGATGCGGGCCGGGTTCTCACACAGCACCTGTACCAGGCGCACCAGGCTGATGCGGCCCCGGTTCACCCCCTCGTCGTAGGTTAGAGGCAGCAGTACCTCGCTCTGGGGGGCGCCGTATGGCTCTTTCAGAAAGTCCCCATGTTTGCTCTTGACCTTCGGCGCGTGATCCGATGCTACGGTGTCCAGTGTCCCATCGCGGAGGGCTTCCCACAGCGCGGCCCGATCGTCGGCGCTCCGCAGCGCCGGCCCGATCTTGGCCTGCGCTCCATATTCGTCCAGCGTGTCCTCGGTCAGCGTGAGGTAGTGGATGCAGGTCTCTGCGAAGACGCGCTTCCCTTCCGCCCTGGCAAGGCGCAGCGGGCGCAGGGAACGCGCCGTAGTAACGTGAGGAATGTACACTGGACAGCCCGTCACCTCGGCCAGGCAGATGACCCTGAAGATCGCTTCCTCCTCCAGCGCTGCCGGCCTGCTGATTCTGAAGGCCTCTTTCCATCCCCTTTGGGCAGCGTACTCGTAAGTGAAGTACTTGTCCTCCAGGTAATCAATAGCTCCCCCATTCTCGGAGTGTACTATCGCCATCCCACCAAGCTGAGCGAGCATGTCCATAGCCCTGGTCAGTTGATAATCATCCGTGTGCCATCCCAGCTTCACGTAAGTCAGGAAGAACTTGAAGGTGCGGATGCCCAATTTCATCACCTGGGGAATCTCTGCCACCTGCCGTGGGGCATCAAACATCCCGCCGTGTATCCCGAAATCGAGCAGCGAGCGGGCCTCTCCATCCCTCAGCGCAGTCTCTACCCGCTGCAGGAGGCTCTCCCGGGTGCGGGCGGAGATAAATTGAAGCAGGGTAGTGGTGCCGCCGTAAGCCGCGACTCTGGCACTGTGTTCGATGTCATCTTCATAGAC
>JAOAAG010000262.1 GCA_026418995.1 Anaerolineae bacterium | reverse complement strand
GTGTTGCGGCTGCTTGGCAAGCCAGAGGGCCTGATCCAGCCGGTGCGCGGCCGCCCCGGCCACGACCGTCGCTATAGCCTGGAGGTGGGCAAAATCCGGGCGCTGGGCTGGCGTCCCACCCACACCTGTGAGGAAGCCATCGAAAAGACCGTGCGCTGGTACGTGGAGAACGAATGGTGGTGGCGACCGATCAAAAGCGGGGAGGTATACCGCGAATACTACCGGAGGCAATACGAGGGACGAGAGATCATCGCCGATGCTCAGCATTAGGCCCGTTGCTTCGGCCGGTCACCCGCCGCCGTTTCGATATATGCTGCGCGAGGTAGTCCGCGCCTGCAAAGAATTCGACCTGATCGCCGAGGGCGACCGGATAGCGGTGGCGGTTTCCGGGGGCAAGGATAGCCGCGCCCTGCTGGAGCTCCTCCTGCGCTACCGGGAGGAGAAGACCAGCCATTCATTCCACCTCATCGCTCTGCACGTGACGGGCACCGCAGCCGGCCTTCCCGACCTGAGCGCTGAACTGGAGCCATGGTTTCGGGCACTGGGCGTTGAGTACCAATTTGTCCCGCTGGAACTACCCCCGGACGAGCCGCTGCCGTTGAACTGCTTCCGCTGCTCCTGGAACCGGCGCAAGGCCCTATTCCTCGCCTCCGCCAGGTTGCACTGCAATAAACTGGCCTTCGGTCACACCGCTGACGATGCGGCTGCTACGGTGCTGCTCAACCTGATGTTCAACCGCCGCTTGGAGACAATGGCCCCGCGCGTGCCGTTCTTCGGCGGCGTCGTGACCATTATCCGCCCGCTGATCTACGTAGCGGAAAAGGAGCTGGCCCGTTACGGAAACACGGTCGGTTACCCTGATGTCGCTCCCTGCCCTCAGGGCCTGACCTCCAGGCGTGCCCAGGTCAAGGCTATGTTACGCCAGTTCGGCCCAGCCCAGGAGCAAATCCGTGTCAACTTGTGGCGGGCGGCCCGTGCAGCGATGGGGTTCTGAGTGCGGTGTAGATTAAAAACCGCAGAGGGCGCAAAGAGCGCAAAGAAATTGAAAACACCTTTGCGTCCTTCGCGCGCTTTGCGGTTCAATGAAAACCGCAGAGAACGCAAAGGTGCTTGAGATATTCCGCGCTCTGCGCGGCCTGTGCGGCGTTTCACCAGGCACTCCCATCCCCGCGCAGCACTGCGTCACCGTATCGGCCTCCGAAGTGTAAACCCGTTTTTCCCCGGCATGTGAACTGTCCCTTGTTTAACAATACTTTAATATCCCATCAAAGGTTTGTTAATGCAACTCTGCGATAATGGGCCTGTGTGCTATGCCACCCGGACTGCAGCCTTGCGGGCGCGGGCTGAACAATCATCGTACAAACTCATTTGTTAGGTTAGAATAATGTGGAGGCAACCAGGCAGCATTGCTCCACAGACTGGCGGCGACGTGCTGCGGACAAGGGATCTCATCGCTTATGCCTACCCCTCGTCTCAACAAACTTATCTTCCTGGTCTACATGCTGATGACAGCAGGCGTGTTTATCGCTGCTCTGGCCTCACCCGCCGTTCGTGCGGTGGCGTATGCTCCGTTGCGCGACCTGCTCCTGCCGCCGCCCAGGCCAATCGTCGTCTCCGTGCTGTACTCCACCGAAAAGGCCGCCTGGCTGGAGGAGGCGGTGGCGCGCTTCCAGGCTACCCAGCCGCAGGTAGACGGTCGGCCCATCGCTATCCAGCTCGCCAGGAGCGGTTCCCGCGAGATATACCTGGCGGTGCTGGACGGTTCGGCGAAGCCGGACATCATCAGTCCTGCGAGTACGTTGCAGATCCACATCTTGCAGGATTTATCGGCGGGGCAGTTTGGCACGCCGGTGGTCAACGCCGCTGACCGGCAGACTTGTCGGCAGGTGTTGCGTAGCCCGCTGGTGCTGGTCGCCTGGGAGGAGCGCGCGCAGGTGCTGTGGGGCGACCAGCGCGCCGGCGATCTGTGGCTGCAGTTGCAGACCGCTCTGACCGACCCAGGCGGCTGGCAGAAATATGGGCGTCCCGAGTGGGGGTATATCAAGTTCGGCCATACCAATCCACTCAAATCCAACAGTGGCTTCCAGACGATTTTGCTGATGACATACAGTTACTTTGGCAAAACCTCCGGCCTGACCTCAGCCGATATCCTGGGCGATGAAGACTACCAGGCCTGGTTCACCGCCTTTGAGGGGGCTATCTCCAGGTTTGGGGAGAGCACCGGTACATATATGCAGGAAATCGTCGCCTACGGGCCCAGTATGTACGATATGGTGGCGGTCTATGAAGCAACCGCGATTGAGTACATGGATCGCGCTGTGGGGCGGTATGGAGCGCTGCGGGTCTATTACCCGCCGGCGACTTCGATGAGCGACCACCCGTTCTGCATCCTTCAGGCGGATTGGGTCACGCCTGAGAAGGCACGTGCCGCGCAGATGTTTCTGGATTATCTGACCACGCCGGAGCTCCAGCAACTGGCTCTGTTGGAGCATGGTTTCCGCCCGGTGGAGCCCGGGGTACCGCTGGAACAGCCTGGCAGCCCGTTCAACCGCTACGCAGCCAATGGCCTGCGGGTGGACCTGCCGCCGGAGGTGGAAACGCCGCCAGGCGATGTGTTGAACACCCTGTTGGATTTCTGGGCACGCAATATCCAGCGGTAGCCGCCAGTGCGTATGAGGAGACGCTTATGTTATCACGAATTTCCCGGTTGCTTATTGTGGTCCTGCTCCTCATCTCTGCTCTCCCTGCCTGTGGATACTGGCCCGGGACGAGCAAAACCGTGACCATCACTGTGGTGTACGGCTCGGAGAAAAAGGAGTGGCTGGAGCCGCTGGTCGCCGCTTACAACGCGGCCCGTCGCAAAACTCCAGATGGTGCGGTGATTGAGGTCGTGGCCACGCCGATGGGCTCCATTGAGGCCGCCGAAGCGATCGTGGCCGGTACACTCCAGCCCACCGTCTGGAGCCCTGCCTCGTCCCTCTATATCCCCGTTGCCAATGCCGCGTGGCGCAGCCAGCACGCCGACGATCTGGTGGTGGGCGATCCGCCCAAACTGGTCCTCAGTCCGGTGGTGATTGCGATATGGAAGCCGATGGCGGAGGTGTTAGGCTGGCCGGATAAGCCGTTGGGCTGGGCCGATATTGCAGCGCTGGCGACCTCGCCGGAAGGCTGGGGCGCGTATGGGTATCCGGAGTGGGGAACGTTCAAGCTCGGCCACACCCATCCCGATTACAGCAACAGCGGCCTCATTGCGGTCATCGCGGAGGCTTATGCGGGCGCGGGAAAGCAGCGCGGCCTGACGCTTCAGGATTTGCAGTCCCCTGAAGTCAGGTCGTTCATGCTGGACGTGGAAAGCAGCATTATCCATTACGGTATCAGCACTGGCTTTTTCGCGGAGCGGATGTTTGAACTGGGCCCCTCGTATCTCAGCGCCGCCGTGCTGTACGAGAATCTGGTGGTGGCGCAGGAGAGCAAGCGGCTCGCCGGGCAGAGCGCGCAGTTGCCCGTCGTGGCCATCTATCCCAAGGAGGGCACCTTCTGGAGTGACCATCCCTACGCGATATTGAACGCGCCCTGGGTCACGGCGGAGCAGCGCGCCGCCGCGGAGGACTTGCTTGGCTATCTTCTGGATCGTCCCCAGCAATTGCGCGCCCTCGAGTTAGGTTTCCGCCCAGCAGACACGGACATCCCCCTGGGCGCTCCACTGGATGCGCAGCACGGCGTGGATCCAACGCAACCCCAAACGGTGCTGGAAATACCCCCTGCCACTGTAATTGCCGGCGTCCAGGCGCTGTGGCGCGAGGTGAAAAAGCCGGTGGATGTGATTGCGTTGCTGGATGTATCCGGCAGTATGTCGGGCGAGCGCATCGCCGCTGCCCGCACCAGCCTGCTCGAGTTTATCAATCTGCTGGACGACCGCGATGGTCTGGAGATTATTCTCTTCAGCGACGATCTGGTCACGCTGACGCCGCTCTCTCCCCTGGGTGAGAAGCGCCAGGAAGTGCTACGGAAAGTATCGGGCGTCGTTGAGGGCGGTAACACGCGCCTGTATGACGCAGTCTATACGGCCTACCAGGACATGCGCGAGCGCGGCAATCCGGCGCACATCCGGGCGATGATTGTGCTCTCGGATGGCGAGGATACCGCCTCTGAGGTGCAGTTGCCAGAGTTGTTGCGCACCATCAGCAACCTGAGCGAGGGCGGCACCGCCCCCAAGATATTCACCATCGCGTTCGGCGAGGATGCCGACCGGGAGGTGTTGCGCAAGATCGCCGAAGCCACCGGCGGCAAACAGTACGATAGTGATCCCAAGAATCTCCGGCAGATTTATGCCGAAATTGCTACGTTTTTCTAGAGGCTACCGATGCCCCGTTCGCCCTGGCTCATTGCCCTGATCCATCCGCTCAATCTGGTGATGATCATGCTGGCCATCGTCGCTGGCCTGCTCTCTGCCTGGTGGTTGTTCCCCCTCGGGATGTTGCTGTGGGTAGTGATGGTCGTCGGCGTGGCGCGTGATCCCTCCCTGCGCCTGAACCAGCGGATTCTGAGCCGCGCGCCCCTCGCTCAGCGCTTTCAGCGGCACTTTGACCGCATCACGCGTGCTCAGGTGAACATTTTCAACATCCTGGCCACCACCCCATCCGCCACCCGCCGGGTACTGGCGCCGGTGCAGACCGAGGTGGATGCGCTGGTGGAGCAGGTCTATTCCCTCTGCTGGCGGATGACGGCACTGGAAAATTACCGGCTGGTCACGCAGGCACAATCCCATCTGCAGACCGACCTGGAGCATGTCAACCGGGCTCTGGCTCAGACCACCGATCCGGTTCTGAGGCGCGAGTACGAGGAATCCCGCCAGGCGCTGGTAACGCGCCTGAGCAAACTGGAGGCGGTGGCGAGGCAGTTGGACCGCGTGGAGGCCCAACTGCTCAGCCTCATCAGCGAGATGGAAAGCATGATCGCCGAGGTCGCCCGGTTGCAGGCACTAAAGCCGCAGGAGGCGCAACCGCGCGTCGGGCCACTGGTGAACGCGCTGCGCCAGCAGGCGCGGGAACTGGAAGGTTTTGAGAAGGAAGTGATTACAGTTGATGAGGCTCCTGGGAGATGAGGCTTCGTCCAGGAGAAGAGGAGCAAAATGACACTTACGGAACGTAAATGGTTCTATCCCCTGGTCTATCTGGCGCTGGTCATCATTGCCTTTCTACCCCTCTATACCGAACGCCCCTACGACCCGCGCGACACGTCGGCCGTGATTTTTGAAATTCTCCAGCGGGCCACGCTTCCCTATGCCGCCTGGGGCTGGGTATTCCATATCCTCCCGCTGGGGGTCATCGGCTGGGCGATCTGGAACCCGCCTCTCGGCGGACGGGCCATCGCGGGCTATTTCGGGCTGAACTACCTGGTGATCGCCGCCACGCAGACCCGTGCCGAGACTCCCACCTACGGCTACGCGGTGCACACTGGCGCGCTGGTCGCCGAGGTGCTGCTGGGCCTGCTCTGGCTGTGGGTGGCCTGGAAGGGGCGGCTGGTCGTTTCGTTCCGGGACGCCCCGCGCTGGCGCTGGCTGCTGCTGCCCTTTGCCCTGCTGGTCTTCTGGTCGCCGCTCCGCTTTGAAGGGACGCGCGTCCTTCCCGACTTCAACCCGCTGCTATTGCTCACCTCACCCGATTACGGCCTGGCCTACTGCTTCCTGACGCCGGTGTTTCTCTTTCTGCTGGTCCTGGCCTGGCCGCAGGTGGACAGGTTCGCCTTCCGCGTGACGGCCTTCAACGGGCTGCTCTACGGGCTGTTCAACCTGAGTCACTGGTCCGTCCCGGAGCGGATGTGGCTGGGGGTGATGCATCTGCCGCTGTTGGTGGTGCCGATGGTGGCACTGGTGATGGG
>JAOAAG010000250.1 GCA_026418995.1 Anaerolineae bacterium | reverse complement strand
GCCGCCCGTGGTGTCCGTGAGGCCGGCCTTGACGCGGGCCTTGTAGGTCGTGCCACCTTTCAGGGACGTGGGGGTGAAGACGTAGATTGAGGTGTTGAGCCATTCGCCCTGTCCCTCGGCGGGCGGGTCGAGGAGCAAGGGCCGGGGCAACTCGCCGTAGGCCGGATCGCTGAGCGCGCGCAGCGGAACGACGGGCCGGTTGAAGATCACCGTGATGGTGCTGTCGGCTGCTACATCCTGGGCATCAGGGGCGGGAATGACCTGCGTCACTTCCAGGTAACCGACGGTACGGAAGCGGAAGCGGTATGCCCCGTCCAGATAGTTGCCGTCGGCGGCCTTCGCCTCTGCGCCCACTGTGACGTAGTACTCGGTAGCGCGCTTGAGATCACGGGCGGGTTTGAAGCGCACCGTGCGCTCATTGGCCCACTCCAGGCTTCCCTCCACCTGTGGACTGATCTGGAATGCCTTCTCCACGGTGGCTTTATCCATGGCCCGGTCGAAGACGAGTTCAATGACCCCGTCCACGGCCAGTTCCTCCCCCCGCTCCGGGGTGCGCTGGACGATCAGCGGGGAGACATTGCCTGTGGCCGGAGGGGTGTAGGAAGGGGGGGTGGGGGAGGGCGCAGGTGTGGGAGTAGCCCGACAGGCCCCCAGCAACAGAGAAGCAAGCAGGGTGAGCAAGCTGATGAACGACACACTACGCAACATAGAGTTGGTGTTACGTATTGAGTGTAGCATCATACTCCCTCCATCGAGTATAAGTATATCATACAATCGCTATCCTGGTAGCGCAGATGACGGCGACTTCCGCAAGTGGCCGTCACCTGTGTAAGACGCTGCCACAAACGGAAATGTTCCGCTCTCACACTGCTCCAGCCTCTCTCCCCGAACCTGGCCCCCCATTCTCGTGAGGATTCAAGTTCCATGTATAATTATTCCGCACAGACTGTGGGTAGGTGCCGCAACTCCGTAAACAGGGGGACAACGTGAAGAGAGAGAGGTTGATGATCCTGCTGGAAGGGAATATCGGTGCCGGGAAGACGACGGTGGGCAAGGCCATTGCTGCCTCCGGCCTGTACGGCTTCATCGAGGAACCGACCAAGGCCTGGCAAGAGCGGTTCGCGTCCAATATGCTGGAGCATTTATACCGGGACCCGGCGCGGTGGGCATTCACATTCCAAATCTGCACCTTCATTACCCGCGCCAAAAGCTGGCCTGAGATCGCCGCGTTGACGAACCACAGCCGGGTAGTGCTGGAACGTTCGATTTTCTGCGATCGGTTCGTCTTTGTAGAGAACTTTTACCGCACCGGCCTGATGACACCCACCGAGTACCAGCTTTACTGTGGCTTGTGGGAATTCATGACTTCAAACTACCTGGAGCAGCCTGATATGATCATCTATCTGCGCACACCATCCGGGGTCTGTCTGGAGCGTATCCGGGAACGGGGGCGCGAGGAGGAACGCGGCATCTCGCTGGAGTATCTGCTCCAGCTCGAAAGGTTGCACGACGAGTGGCTGCTCGCTGGCGACGATCCCCGCGTACTGGTGCTCGACGGGGAGCGGCGCTGGAGCACGGATGATGTATTGGCGGAGGTGGAGGCTCACCTGGAGAGGTGGCAGTCACCTGCGAGGTGACTGCCACCTGATTGGGCTAGACCCAACCGCGCAGTTTGCACGCCTCGGCCACGCGGGCGACGGCGACGATGTAGGCTCCCATACGGTTGTTGACTTTATACTGCTGCGCCGTCTCATGCACCGCATGGAAAGCGGCGGTCATCTTGATATCCAGCCGTTTGTGAACCGTCTCCAGGTCCCAGTAGTAGTTGTAAGCATTCTGCACCTGCTCGAAATAGGAGACGGTCACGCCGCCGGCATTGCACAGGAAGTCCGGTATCACGTAAATGCCGTTTTCATATAGAATCATATCGGCTTCCGGCGTAGTGGGGCCGTTGGCCAGCTCGGCGATGATGCGTGCCTTGATGCGAGGCGCGTTCAGCGCGGTGATCTGGTTCTCCAGCGCTGCCGGGAAGAGCACCGTCACCTCCAATTCGAGCAATTCCTCGTTAGTGATATTGTCTGCTTCGGGGAAGTCCGCCACGGCGCCTGTGCGCTCCTTATGCGCGATAACGGCCCTGGGGTCCAAACCGTTGGGGTTATAAATGCCGCCCCTGGAGTCGGAGACGGCAACCACTTTCATCCCCAGCAGCTCCTCAGCCAGGAGATGCGCGAACTGGCCTGCGTTCCCGTAGCCCTGGATGGCAGCGGTAGCCCCTTGCAAGTTCACTCCCAGCACCTTACCCGCCTCTCTAGTGCAATACACCCCACCTCTGGCGGTGGCATCGTTGCGGCCCTGGGAACCACCTAGCGGGAGCGGCTTTCCGGTAATGACGCCTGGGACGTTGTAACCGCGCATGAAGGAGTACTCGTCCATCATCCAGGCCATAATCTGAGGGGTGGTGTAGACATCGGGGGCGGGCACGTCCATATCCTCTCCAAGGATCCGCCCTACCTGGCGGATGTAAGCCCGACTGAGCCGCTCCAGTTCGCCCATTGACATTTCTTTGGGGTTGCAGACAATGCCTCCTTTGCCTCCACCCAGAGGGATGTCCACCACAGCCGTTTTCCAGGTCATCCAGGCAGCCAGTGCGCGCACGGTGTCAATCGTCTCTTGAGGATGGTAGCGGATGCCCCCCTTTGTCGGCCCACGGGCGTCATTGTATTGCACGCGGAAACCGTGAAAGATGCGGGTTGTCCCGTCGTCCATCTTGACCGGCAGTGTGACGTGGAGCTCGCGCAGTGGCCAGCGCAATAGCTCATGGGTTGCGGGATCCAGCCCCATGATCTCGGCGGCCTGATCCAATTGCCTCTGAGCGATGGTGAAGGGGTTTAGCTCTTCCATATTTCTACCTCCGGGTGTGTGATACAGACTTGTGGGAACAGAGGAAGCTGAGTTGATGCTCTACCTGCCAGAGTTAATGCCAGCGATGCATGGTAGTCCATAGCCGAGCTGCGCATGGCATCCCAGCCTGTAAGAAGGTGATCGCGACCGGCATCTATAGTATATCCGATATTGGGCTGGACGCCAGTGACAAACCATACGTCTCGGCAGTGATGAGCGGCATGAGAGTGGTAACAGGCAAGGACGCTGGAGTCTGCTACCTGCTATGGAGGAGAGCCTGAAGCTACCGGAAGAGCCTACCTGCGTTGAGCGCTACCTGTGTTGATTATCGCTGGAGCACTATCCTGTGCCTGACATAGGTGGTAGCGTACCGGCGCCGGTCATGCCCGGCGGCCGTCACCTGAACTTATCCCTTCAATGCCCCGGCCATCAGTCCGCGCAGGAAAAAGCGCCCCAGAAAGATATAGACCATCAGCGTGGGCAGCGCCGCCAGGAACGCCCCCGCCATCTATATGTGCTGCCTCGACCATCTCGGTCGGCATCGTAGCATAGTAGTTGCGGAAGATCAGTGTGGTAATGGGGATGCCGTAGATCACGTGCACGAGCACCAGGCCGACCAGCGTATTGTACAGGCGGAGCACCTGCATAGAGCGGACCAGGGGGATGAGAATGCTCTGGTACGGAATGAACATGCCGAACAACATCGCGGTGAACAGGAGGTCAGAGCCGCGGAACTTCCATCTCGCTGAAGCCGACGATCAGGCAATTTCCGCCTGCTTGAAGACATATGGAGATGGACCACCCCCGAAATAATGTCCTGGCTCATCAGCCCAATGCTTGACAGCCATCCAAAGTTGAGTATGATTAGCCGTGAGTGGGTCAAGCTAACCGACCGGCATAACAGGAGGTGCTATGCTCAAGAGACGGTTCCTCATCCTGCTACTGACCGCGATGGTCGTAGCGTTGCTCTACATTCCTCCGGCTGTTGCTGCTCCGCGTGCCGACGGCATCATCCACGTGGTACAACAGGGAGAGACGCTTTACAGCATCGCACGCCGCTACGGCGTCAGCGTGCAGGAGCTGGCACGGGCTAATCGCATTACCAATCCCGACCGCATCTACGTTGGTCAGCGACTTGTTATCCCCTCCGGCCAGTCGGCCTGTGGCGTCCACGTCGTGCGGGCGGGCGAGACGATGCTCCAGATCGCTCTGCGTTACGGGGTGGACGCCTGGGCCATTGCCCGGGTTAACGGAATCACCAACCTGAATTTGATTTACGTAGGGCAGCGCTTGACCATCCCCTGCGCTGCGCCGCCCCCTCAACCCCCACAGCCTCCGTCCCAGCCGCAGCCTCCGGTCTCATGGCCAGGCCCCTGGAACGCCGAATATTTTGATAATCTCACGCTTACCGCACCGCCCTACACCACGCGCGTTGATCCCGCCATCAATTTCGACTGGGGATCCGGGCCGCCTGCCGGCGGGATGCCTGTCAATGCCTTTTCCGTGCGCTGGACGGGCAGCTTCAATTTCGAGGCGGGCACGTATCAGTTTAACATCAGGGTAGATGATGGGGCGCGCGTATACGTGGACGGCGAGCTGATCATAGACGGATGGCGGGATGGGGGGCTGCGCCTGTACACCGCACAACGCGCCCTGGGCGCCGGCAGCCATACCGTAAAGGTTGAGTACTACGACCGTGTTCAGGTGGCGCGCGTTCACTTCTGGTGGAAAAAAGTCTCTGCAGTGCCACCGGTCGCCTCTCCCACTCCCTCTTTAACGGCCACGCCGGCACCACCATCCGACGTCTGGTTTGGTACTTTCTATAACAACGAAGCGCTTCAGGGAGAGCCGGTAGCTACTCACTACGTGCCGGCCATTAGCTTCAACTGGGGCGTCAAAAGCCCCTTCCCCGACGTGGTATGGTGGGACGGGTTCTCTGCGCGCTGGGTGCGCAAAGCACATCTGAACACTGATCACTACCGCTTCTGCGCGATGAGTGATGACGGTATGCGTCTCTGGGTCGGCTCGACCTTGGTGCTGGATGAGTGGCACCCGAACGATGGCTCCCAACCCATGTGTAAGGCGCACTGGGTCAGCAGCGGCGTATATGATATCAAAGTCGAGTACTACGAGCACGGGGGCAATGCCCTCATTCACGTGTGGTGGGAGCCGCATTAGGAATGCCTTGCTGAGTC
>JAOAAG010000207.1 GCA_026418995.1 Anaerolineae bacterium | reverse complement strand
GGTCGCCGCCAGAGGTGTGGAGGGATGGCCGAGTGGATGATGGCGACGGTCTTGAAAACCGTTGTGGCCGGAAGGTCACCGAGGGTTCGAATCCCTCTCCCTCCGCCAGTGACCCGGAAGCCGCCTGGGGAGGTGCCGGAGTGGTCGATCGGGGCCGCCTGCTAAGCGGTTGTAGGGCCAAAAACTCTACCCAGGGTTCGAATCCCTGCCTCCCCGCTGCCGTGCCCCCGTGGCTCAGTCTGGACAGAGCATTTGGTTGCGGACCAAAGGGTCGCAGGTTCGAATCCTGCCGGGGGTACTGAGTGTACCGCTACGCCCTCGCAGCCTGACACGGCGGGGGCGTAGCGCTTTTTCCTCGTGCGTTCAGTGCCTCGCGACCAGCGGCAGGTAGACCGACGCTGTCGCCTTCCAGTACTCATACGCGCCAATGTCGGGGTGGGCGTCGCGGGAGCGGCCGTCAAAGTCATCGGGAGGCGCATCGGCGGCGGAGCCGGCATTGATGGCTGGGCTGCTCTCTCGCAAGTGGGCATCGAAGGCCGCCAGCGTCTCATTGACCAGCCCCGGCGCCTGACAGATGTCATGGCCGCCGACCGGACAGGGGTTCTCCTTGACATTGTAGATCATGCCGTAGTCCATATCCACCGGGTCGGCGGGGAAACGCTCCCAGTAGACGAGACAGGTCTGCTCAGAGGGCTGGAGAAAGTCGGTCTGTCCCAGGAAAATGTTGTTGCGCATGCGGACCGACTCAGTACCCGTACAACTCCCCTCGCAGCCCACCTCCACGAGACAATCCCCCTCACTGGTCAAGGTGTTATTGGTGATGGTGACAGCGTTGCCGGGCTGCAGGTTGAGCGATAGGGCGTTCCCGGCGGCCCGGCAGTTGTCTACATGATGGGTGAATGGCTTGCCCTCGAAATAACCGCAGTTGCCGACCAGAATCGAGTTTTCGATGACGGTAGGGCCGTTGGTCTTGATCTGGTTGCCGGCATTGCCCCGCGCCAGGGCGCGGCGGATCTCGATCCGCGAGCCGGGGACGCGGGTGTAGAGGAGGTCCAGGCCGTCGGAGGTGTTGTGCAGGAAGGTCGAGTCCTCGATAATCCAGTGCCCGCCGCTCTCGCCGGTGCCCACGCCGTCGCCGTAGCCGCCAGCCGTCTGCGCCCAACAGCCGGTGGGCTCTTCGCCGGGGTATGTTTCCACGCAGCCATTCCACTCCACCGTCCAGTGGCGGAAGGTCAGCGTGCCGGAGTTGGAGTCATGACCCTCCACATCGCCGTCCCAGCCGGCCCAGCCATTGCCGGCGATGCGCACCCGTTCTACCGTCCAGTCGCGTAACCTTCCAGCTAGCACCCCCCGCTCGGCCAGCCCGTGGATATTCAGATCGCGCAGGGTGACGTTCGCCGCATCCACGGCGTAGAGGCCCACAGAAGCCCAGTCGCCATAGGGAAAAGATGCGACATCACAGGCCAGACCACCGGTGTGTTCATAAGCGCAGGTGGCGTGGTCGGTGATCTCCAGGCAGGCGATCTCGACGTGGTGCACCCCACTGAGGTCCAGGATGCGCGCCACCCGCTCCGTGCCCCACAACTCGGGGGGATTGAGGCAGCCGGCGTCCCAGCCTTTCCCCAGGATACGGGTGGGATGGGCAGCGTCGGGGCCACCGGGAGGGGGCGGCATGAGGCAGTCCCAGGGGTAATCAGGCTGGCAGTGCTCGGCTCCGGGCGCCCCGTAGCCGATGCGGTAACTTCCGGGCGCGATGATGAGGGTATCGCCGCCGGAGATGCGCACGAAGCCAGGCTGCCCGTATTCACCGCTGGGCTGGAGGGCGCGGAAGGGGTGGTCCCAGGCACAGGGCTGGCCGGCGCCACTGCCGGGGTAGGGGGCGTCCGCGAGGCCAGTACACTGCTCGGCGTTGCCGCCGTCGGGGCGCACGTAATAGGTCTGGCCGACAGTTGTTCTGATACCCGACGTCGGCGAGGAGACGGATATGTTGCCCGCGGCGGGTACAGCCGGGGTAGAGACACTTGCCAGCATACAGGCCATGATCAGGGAAAGAGCCAGGGTAGGGCGAAGGCACTGGGTGAGGCGAAGGCACTGGGCGGGGCGAAGGCACTGGGTGAGGCGAAGGCAGTGCCTTCGCCCACCCAGCCTGTACAGAGGGACAAAGGGGTCTGTTGGCACAGTGACCTCCTGCTGCAGCAGGCTGATAGCCCGCCCCACACCTGATAGTGATGTTACTGCCTCAGGATGAGAGGCGGGCAGACCTTCTTGATGCCGAACCCCGGCCCAGCCGGAGCGCCGGCAAGCGTGGTCCAGCGGCCACAACCTGTGCTGTAAAGGTGAGGTGGCCGGACGCACCAGGTGACAGATCGCCGAGCGGCCAGGTCAGCACGTTCCCCACAGGCATCGCTCCGCCGCTAGCGCTGAGATAAGGTCACACCGAGCAGCACCGTAGCCGGCTAGGTTTACACGTTTCTCAGCACCAGCGGCAGATAAACGCGGTACTCCCCTCCCGCGCCGCACCAGTAGCCCAGGCAGGCTCTGTAGTTGGTGCTGGTGAGGCCCGCGCCGATGGCCGATTGGCCGACGGTGAAGTTGACCGCGTAGTTTGTGGATTGGGCCGGCCCGCCGCCCCCGCCGGTGAGCGGAGTGAACCACTCCAACTTGTAGTTGGCCGAAGACATCGCCAGGACGCGGCCAGCCAAGAGAAGAGCAAATACCACCAGATATGCGAGAACGATCACCGTTCGCTTGCTCATGGTCGCCCTCCTCAGTACAGCGGGTGGTGCCCGAGCCGGACGCGGATGCCGCCGATAGTAATCTCATGATCGGCATTGGCGAAGGATAAATCTAACCTTACGCTGATAAAACCCTCGTCGATGCTCAATAAGTTGTCTGCGGTTGGCGTGACAGAATAGGAACCATAGGCCGTACTGTTGCGGTTGGTGGTATCGCTGACTAACGTGTAATATCCAAGGGGATCGGAGGCCTTTTGTCGGTATACATATGTGGCAGCGATGTAACTGGCAGAGTGGTTGGTACTATAGAAAACAGTGACCTCCTCCACTTTTACCGGCTGCCCGTACAGGACGGACGGGAGGACAACTCCGAACTGGATAACTTTGGTCCCGGTTGTGGAGGGGTTGACCACAACTTGTGATACCCCGTAATACTCCAGGCTAGCCCCTGAAGACGTTGCATTCAGCTTAGCCTCGGTGCCTGGCACAAAAATGTAGGAGTCGGCTTTAGTGCTGATGGCGCCGTTGTTGGCTACGCGGAACTCGTCCTCTCCACCATCCGCGCCGAAACCTTTGAACAGGAGACCGGTCCCGTTGTTGCTGGCAATGATGGCCGCGTCAGTCCCGTTGACCCGGGCCCAAAGGGCAATACCACTGCCAGTGCTGGTGTTCACGACCCACAGCGCCGTCCCAGAAGCACCGCCGCCTGCGGCGCTCCATACCTCCAGGCCGTGCCCGCTGCTCGCAGTGTTGGAGATAATCGCCCCTGGCCGCAGGCCCCAGGCGTAGGGTACTGGGTAGATGCCCTGGCGGGGGGTCATTTCGGCGTCAGTGCCCACCTTGATGCCCAGGTAGAGTTGCTGGCCGTTAATGATAGCGCTGGTGCAGGAGTTCACATACATCGTGAACAGGCCGTTGTTCACTGCCACCGTGTCAGTGTCGGAGCAAAGCGCCGTCCCGCCGCTGGAGACGTTATAGATGCTGGCTGTGATGCTGTAGTTGCCGTTCAGCGGGTTACCGCTGGCATCAGTCAGCCGGCCCTGGATGGGGATGGCGTCATCTACGAGGGCTTCTATGCCCATCTCCTGCGGCACCACGCCCTCTCCTGGCGGCTCGGGGCCCTGGGCCTGAGAAAGCCCCACGGCCAGGAAAAGCAGCAATGCTACACCCAGTACACTTGCGACCGTCCATTTCCGTTTCATTTTAGACACCTCCTTAAGTTTTCGCCCGCAAAGGGTTATTATGTGCCCACAAGAGGCTATGCTCCAACATCTGAACGTGCCCGGCTTGATCATTTGTCATCGGCTATTCCTCCGGTATCGTTCGGCTACCTCATCCACGATCCGTCCCGCAAGCTCAGGGCTGAGCACCGCCTCGCCCCGGCTGACGGCGCGGACGGCGGCAATGGCTTGCGTCGGGCTGGTGTTCTGCTTATCCAGATGCCCCAGCGCGCCAGCCCGGAGCGCGTCAAGCACCAGCGCTTCCTGTCCGGCCGTGTGCAGCACGAGCACCCTGGTATAAGCAGCCACTGCGCGTACCTGCGCTGCTGGCGCGGCAGCGATGTCCAGCAACACGACATCAGGCTGCACCACCTGGCGCAGCCAGGATGGGATCTCCGGTCCGCTCTGCACATCACCCACAATCAGGACGTCATCCATACCCTCAAACCATCCGCGCACCGTCTGGCGAAATGCTCCGTCATCGTCTATGATAGCCACTCGAACCGGAGCGCCCACCCCATCCCTACCTCCAACCACGTGTACGTCTGTATGGTAGTATCTCACAGACGCACCCCGGTCTGCAAGAGGAAAATGTCCCACCGGAGGCAAGAAAAAAGTACCCCCATAGGGGGTACTTTTCTACCAGGTAGGTGATCGCGAAAAAAATCTTTTTCAGAATGGCCTCACCAGACCCCCAATAGGTGGTCTAGAAAGGCCGCCCCGCGGAGAGCATACATTTGCACCGGTGGACAGCGGGCTTGTCCCGTTTTCTCACGCGCCGGCACCGCAGCAGAGAAAATGACCGTACAGTATAGCCCGCCTATTTGCCTACCAAATCAATGCTCACGACCTCCGGACGAGAGAGGAAACGCACACGGGGCGCGGCCCCGCCCTCCAAGCCGATGCCCCGGCTGACGTACATCGTGGTGCTGCCTTCCCGAAACAGGCCGGAGGCATAACGCTGGCCATAGGCCGACCCGGTGATGATCGCGCCATACAGGGGCAGGCGTATCTGTCCACCATGGGTGTGGCCGGCCAGGTAGAGGTCCACCTCGTAGGTAGCAACCTCGTGGATCAGGTCCGGGGAATGGTACAGCAAGATCGTGAAGGCATCGGCAGGAAGCCCTTTCATCGCTTCGGCCAGCCGTGCAGTGTCCCGCCACTGCTTATGGCTGCACGCTACTCCGACTAACGTCACCCGCTGTCCGCGCACCTCTACCGTCACGGCCTCTTGCTCCAGCCATCTCACTCCGGTCCCCTCCACAAGCCGCGCCATGTACTCCGGCTCAGACTCCAACGATCCACGCACGGCGTAGGCGCCGTGGGGTGCCTGTAATTGCGCCAGCAACTCGCGGAAGTGGGCGATGGCAGTTGGATCGGTTAGATACGAAAGGTTAAGGTAATCACCGGTGAGGAGGATAAGATCGGGCTTGAGCGCATTGACCTGGCGGATGATCGCCGTTTCGCGGGGGCCGAACCTTTCTACGTGAATATCGGTCAAATGCACGATCCGTACCGGCGGCGCCTGGGCGTCGAGGTCATCAAAGGCAAGTGTCAGATGTGTCGTCTCGACCGCTAGCGGCTCAATAATGTAGGCGTACGCTTCCAGAGCGCTGATGGCCAGGTTAGCAGCCAGGAACACGGTGAAGGGCGACAGGCTCTTGCTTTTGCGCGGAGACCCTTGTGCGGGACGGTCCTGATGCAGAAGTATTGTCAGCACCACGAGCAGCAGTAGACCCCAGAGCAGCAGAGTACGTACAAGCGTGCTGAAAAACAACGACCACCGGGGGTCGGTCGAGAAGGAGACCCGCAGGTAGGACAGCATCTCCATAAGTGCCCAATCGCTCACACAAAACGCGAGAAAGGCCAATGTCAGGGATAGCACATGCCCTATGATGGCGCCCGCTTTGTGCCTTCGCCCGGTCAGAGTCAGAACGGCCGTCCCGGAGAGGACGCTGGCTACGGTCAGCAACGCTGCGCCGAGCACAAGTATGGCGGGATGGCATTCCATCAGAAACTGTAAGGTTTGGTCACTTATGGGCATAGGCGCTTTCGACGGCCCTCCCGCAGCTCATAGCGACCTGCGGGAGGATGAGCGATTATTCTACCACAGTCACCTCCAGCGGTGCGCGGACAGACGCTCCGGTGGGGTTGTAATAATCATAGGCGCTGGAGGGCGGTGTCTGCGCGCGCAGGGGGAAGCGCGCACGCATCCGGTAGCTGAAGCTGAGCGGCTTCCCGTAGGCGAAATCCTCCAGGTAGATGATGACCTGCCGCCCGGCCAGCTCGTAGCGGGCAATGAGTCCCTGTTCGACCAGCCGGCTCAGGTCCTCGCTCAGCACGGTGAACCCCGGCGGCACGCCCAGGTCCACCAGTGCCATCTTGACCACGCCTTCCACATTCAACCGCACGCCCACGTTGACGGTTACCTCGTCGTTGACCGCGAGCTGCGTCCGGTCGTAGGCCAGATCAATCGTGATGGCCTCCTGCTCCTCCGGCACAGGCGGCACCTTGTCCCAGGGAAGGTAGTAGCGCGTGGAGACCTGGTACATCAGGTTGCCGCCGCCTTCCAGCTCGATCCGCACCCGGTTGACGCCGGAGGGGGAGAAGCCGCGGTTGAACGTGACTGTATGCACCACATCGGCGTTGGTTTCGTCAATCACGACCTCCCGGCTCAGCTCGTTGTTCAGGCTGATGCGCAGGCGGGCAGGGCCTTCGGCCTGGCCGGCGGTCTCCGTTGCCAGCAGGAGCGCCTTGAGCGAGAGAATGGTGGCCTGTGTGGGGTACCACGGTCCCCAGCTATCCTTGCTTTGCACGAGATAGCCGAGCGCGCCGCTCACCGCTTCCGGGTACATCTTGGCCCGCATCAACGCGATAGCCGCCAGCGCAGTCGCTTCCATGCTGCCGCTCTCGCCCGTCGCGCCCATGAACGAAGCAGTAGCGGCCTTCCAATATACGGCGTCGCCTTCCTGCACGCGCAGCTCGTACAGCCGCTTCACCACCGCCTTCGTCATTGAGTCATCGGGGGCATAGGCCGCCAGCGCGTTAGCGGCGAGCGCCAGATTGTAGGCGTCCGTCTCCTGCAAGGCAAACTCGCGGATGTAGCCGATGGCCCGCCTGACCTCCGGCGTATCGGCGTAGCCGGCGTCAATCAAGGCCCAGGCAATGTAAGCAGTAGTGGGCGTCTTGGCATCTACCCGCCAATGCTCCGAGTAACCCTGGTCGAGCCACGTCCCGTCGGGTTGCTGCTGCGCGAGCAGCCATTGGGCCGTGCGCTGGATCAACGCCTCGTCCACCGGATAGACTTTCGCCATGTCGGTGAACTCCATCAGCCCGTAGGCGGTGAGGAAGACCTCGGCTGGTGGGTCGCCGAAGAGGGAGAAGCCACCACCCTCGACCTCGAACGTGAGCAGCCGCTGGTAGCCAGCCGCCACGTATTTCTCTGCCTGCAACTGCATTTCTGGATTGGCCTGGCCGGTGCGCCGCATATAGTCCAGCACGAGCACATTGGGGTACGTCGCCGACGTACTCTGCTCGAATCAGCCATGGGGTAGTCTAAGTATCTTTTCCAATCCCTCGACCACCTGGGCCAACACGCCAGGGTAGATTTTGACCTCGACGTAGGGCGTCTCCGGCACGGTATCCGGCGGCAGGGTGATCTCGATCTCCTTGCTCTCGCGCAGCCAGTCGCTCTCACTGAGCCAGAATTCCTTGCCGTTGGGCAGCACGTTGACCTCGCGGCGGATGGCGTCGCTCATCTTCTCCCCCCAGGCGGTGACCTGGAAGCCGTGCCGCCCGAATTTAAGCACGCGGATGGGGAAGTAGACGACCTCGATGTCATTGGAGGCGATGGTGAGCGTCTGCTCGCCCGCGCCCAGCAGCTCGAACCAGGGTTCGGGCTTGACCTCCAGCCGCACCTGTTGCGCCTCCGGCAGGTAGTTGAAGACGCCGACCGGGACGGAGATTTCGTCGTCCTGGGTGAGCGCGAGCGGCAGGTCAATATCCACGAAGAAGTCCTGGAAGACGCGCACCCCGCGCGTGGTGAAGCCGAGCCGCCCATCTTGCGTGGAGGCCAGCGCCGTCAGCCGCCAGGTGGTGATCGAGTCGGCGATGGGCACCTTAAGCGAGGCGCGGCCGCTCTCGTCGGTGAGAACCTCCGGATCCCAGAAGAGCGTCTCCGGGAACCACTGGCGCAGGCGCGGGCCCTCGGCGGCGGTCTGCTGGTCACGGCGGGCGTCCTCCGCTCCCACCTCGACCGCCTTCTCCACCTCTCGGGTCGCTTCAACGACTTGGAGCACCACCTCGGTCGGTATCGGCCTCATCCCGGCCGTCACTCCGCCGTAGGTTAAAACAGAGAGGGACACGGCCGAGATGAGTATCGCCGCCGGCAGCGCCGAGAGCATGCCCAGCCCGGTGGCCAGCCACGCACCGAGGCGCTTTGCCTGCACCCAGCGCAGTTGGCCGAAAAGGAGATAGGCGCCGGGGAGAAGCGCGAAGGCCAGCAGCCCAGCAAGTAACAGCCCCTCGGATGGGAATACTCCCCGAGGCCCTGACCAGATCAGCAGGCCAAGCCACGCGCCCCACGCCAGCGCTAGCGTCGAGAGCAGCTGGCCGGCCTGGTCATTCTCCACCCAGGCGTAGCCAGCGAAGCAGAGCGTGATCAATCCGAACAGGAAAGCAGGTGGGGCGAAAACCTCGGCCGGATTCAGCGAGTAGAACATGCCAGTCAGCATGGTGAGCCAGCCGCTGGCGCAGCAACCGAAGACACCGATGGCGAACAGCGCCGCCGCCCATCGCTTGAGCGCGCGCTTGACCACGCCAGAACGCCACAGCGCGGCGATCGCGACGCCCCATGCCAGGAGCGGGATGAGCAACAGCCCCACCGCCGACGCCTGCCCGATGCGCGCGAAGCTCTTCTCCTGCGTCGCGTACACGGCGGCCATCTTCAGCGGGCGCGAGTTGATCGGCGCGGGCGCGGCCAACCTCGCCGCCCCGGTCACCTGAGCCGCCGTCGCCCGGGCCGCCATATCCTGCGCAGCGCGGATCTCCTGCTCTTCGGGCGGGATGGCGGCGGGCAGCTCGAACCCCTTGATCTGGTAGAACGGCTCCAGCAGCTCCTGCTCCAGCAGGAAGTAGAGCTTAGCGAAGCCCGGGTCCTGCCGCTGGAGCGCGAAGACCGACTCATCTACGATGGCCACGCCCAATGCCGTTTGCACGCCCGCGCCGCTTGCATCGCTCGTCTGGAAGCCGATGGTCGCCGTGTCGCCCGGCAGGTAGGTATCCTTGTCGGACGCGACAGCGATGGCAACCGCGTTGGGCGCGTCCACCACCACGAGCCGTGTGTCGCGCACGATCGTCCCGTCCAGCAGCGCTTTGTAGGCATGCAGCTCCAGCGTCCCGTAGAGGTCAGGGCTGACGTCCACGGTGAACTCCGCCTTGCCATTCTCCACTGGCGCCGAGCGGGTGGAAAGCGTTTGCCCGGACTTGACAATGTCCAGGTAGATCGAGCCGGACCTGACCGGCGTGAGAGCGACCAGATGCATCGTCTCGCCGACGACGTAGGCGGCGCGGTCAGCACGCAGGAGGACGCTATCGGCGCCGGATTCGGCATCCAGCCCGATCGCGCGACTGGCCTGTGCGCCTGTCTCGTCGCGGGCGGTGATGCTGAGCAGATGGCCGGCGTGAGGCGTGAAGGTGAACTCGGCCAGACCATATTCGCCGGTTACCAGTTCGGTGACGGGACCATTGTCCACGCGAATTTGGAGCTTCGTCGGAGCGGGGCGACCATCAGGGTAGGAAGTGAGGATGTAGACGATGTTCTCGACGCCAGGCTTGAGCATACCGCTTTCGGCCACCGCCTCGATGACCAGCGGCTGCGCGGCGATGGGGAGGATAGTGCTGGTCTGTTCAGCGTGGTCGGTCTGGTCAATCACCGTCACTTCGAGCGCGAACTGGCTCTGCCCCGACTCCAGCCCGCTGCCGGCGAAGTACTCCGGCAGGTCGAAGCTGAACTCGTAGCGGCCGTTCTCGTCGGTCTGGCCCTGAAGGTCCACCACGACCACACGCTCGATCTCCCAGACGCTGCCGACGATGCGCACCTGCCCCTGCGCGACGGGCTTGCCGAAGAAGTAATCGGCCTGGACGCTTCCCTGCACGCGCTGGCCGGGCAGGTAGAAAGAGCGGTCGGTGGCGACGTTCACAGCGAACTTGGGCAGCACGTAGGGGCGCACTTCGACGGTTTTCTCGGACACCGTTTCGCCGATAGCAACGGCGATTTTGTAGTGGCCCTGGTTGACCAGATCGGCCAGCGTGAAGTCGGCGGCGGCGACGCCGAACTCCGAAGCGGGGACACTTTGACGAAAGACCTTGTTGCCCTTCGCATCCTCGACGAGGAAATTGACCGTCGCGCCACGCGCGGGGGTCAGGTCGAATGCGCTGAGGGCGAGCGCCCGCATATGGATCGTCTGACCGGGCTGATAGAGCGGCTTGTCGGTGGTGAGCAGCAGGCGGTAGTCGCGCCGGATGGTGACGGCCTGCTCCAACTTATCCCGCCCGGCCCGCGAGCGCGTCTCGACGACGAGCATGGCCTCCTGCGGGGCATCAGCGGGGATATGGAAGCGCACGGGCAGGCTGCCGGACTCGTCCGTCCGGCCCTCGAAGAGGGGGATGGCACGGCCGTCGGCGGGCTTGAGGCTGACTTTGACCACGGCATTGGCGATGGGCCTGCCACGTCCGAAATCCTGCACGATGACGCGCACTGCCCCCTCGCTATCCGGCGCGAAGCGGGTGGGGCCGAGCAGAAGGGTCTGTTGCTCGTCTGCGCGCTGCGGGAGGGTATTGACCCACCACGCGGCGACCAGTCCTGCGACGACAGAGAAGATGATCAGCAGTTGGAGCGCAGTGGCGAGCCAGCGGGATGCTGGGTGGGGAGACTGGGCGGTCATTTTGTCCTCCTCCTGGATATTTTACCCGTTTCTACGCAAAGGACAACCTGTATGCCCTGCCACTGAAGACGCGCGCTGTGTGACGAAAGTTCCCGATTCCTGCCCGGGGCGGGGGAATTCGGATTGGAGACGGCTTATCCGTAAGGCTGAGGGGCCTGTACCCCGGACAGCAATCTTTGCATTCCGCTCATTCTGCAGTATACTTCGAGCAAACCTAACAAGATAAGGGAGCAGACGACATGTCCACGCTGAAGGTGGGGATCATTGGCGTTGGCGGCATCGCCAGATTTCACATGCCAGGTTGGGAGGCAAGCGAATATGCCGAAGTGGTCGCGGGGTGTGATGTTGATGAGGCTGTGTTACGTAAGTGGGGAAAGGAGTTCGGCATTACACGGCTGGCCACCGACGCTATGGAGCTGATCCGGGACCGGGAGCTAGACATCATAGACATCTGTACGCCTAACACATACCATGCCCCATTAGCTATAGCAGCTCTGGAGGCCGGCAAACATGTGCTGTGCGAGAAACCTTTGGCTCCTACCACGGACGAGATCCGCGCCATCATCGCCGCGCGTGATAAGTCCGGCAAGATGCTGATGACGGCCCAGCATCACCGTTTCCGGGGTTCGGCCCGGGCGATGAAAGCCGAAATTGATACCGGGGCGCTGGGCGAGATCTACCATGCCCGCAGTTGGATGCTGCGCCGCGCAGCCGTGCCGATCCGTCCGGGTTTTATCATGAAGCAACATAGTGGCGGTGGCCCGTGCATTGACATAGGTGTGCACATCCTTGATCTGACGTTGTGGTTGATGGGCCATCCCCGCCCGGTAGCGGTCAGCGGCGTAGCACGTGCGGAGCTGGCTCATCAGGAGGGTGCGTTCAGCATCTGGGGCGGGCCGATCCCGCCCGAGTTCGACGTTGAAGAGTTCGCTGCCGCTTTCGTGCGCTTCGAGAACGGGGCGACCCTGATCCTCGAGGTGAGCTGGATGCTCCATCATGGTACCGAGGTGGAGGACACGCAGTTGTGGCTCTACGGCACGAAAGGGGGCTGCCATTGGCCCACATGTGAGTTCTACGCGTCCAACAACGTCACTAAGCAGCATTACGACCGCAAGCTAAAGCTGGTGCAGGACACGGTGGAACCGCATGCGCTGGAGTGCATCGAATTTGCTAAAGCGATCGTTGAGGGCGCTCCTTCGCCCGTCCCTGCTGAACAGTCACTGCAAGTGATGGCCATCCTGGAAGGCATCTACAGAAGCCAGCAGGCAGGTAGAGAGGTGTGGCTGGAGTAAAGACGGGAGGTAAATATGAAAGATCGTACTATATTGTGGGTTTTCCTGGCCTTCATCGTGGGCTTTACGCTACCTGTGTGCAGTTGTGTGGGGACAGGGTTGCTGACGATGGCAATGATGGAACGTATGTCCAGAGTCAGCCAGCAGCCGGCCGTGAGTGGCGATGCTGTCGCGATACTGCGTCTGGAGGGCACGATCCACAGTGCCCCGGATGAGTATGGGGCTATCTGGGGGGTGACACCCGAGCATACGGCCAGGCTACTGAAACAAGCGGCGGCAAATCCCAACATTAAAGCCATAGTGGTGCACATCAACAGTTCCGGCGGCAGCGTCGTCGCTTCCGACCGCATTTACCATCTGTTGCTTAAGTTTGAGAAGCCAGTCGTGATATGGATGGATGAACTGGCTGCTTCGGGCGCCTACTATATCGCCTGCGGCGGCGACTATATCTTTGCCCACCCCAGTACGTTAACCGGTTCCATCGGCGTCGTCAGCCGTTTCCTCAATGTGAGTGGGCTGATGGACAAGGTGGGGGTAGAAACTGAGGTCATCGCTTCTGGTCCCAGTAAAGACCTCGGCAGCCCTTTCCGGGAGATGAGGGAAGAAGAACGCGCCTTGTGGCGAGAGATCATCGCGGAGACCTACGACGGATTTGTGGAGATCGTCGCTCAGGCACGCAACCTACCCGAAGAGAAGGTACGCGAGCTGGCGGACGGCCGTCTCTATACAGGTAGACAGGCGTTGGAGGCGGGCCTGGTGGATGAGCTGGGCACCCTTCGTCTCCACCTTCATCGCCCGCATCTCCAAGGGCCGCACCATCCGGGCCACCGTCGCCGCGACCCTTCTTCTTCCCACCCTCGCCTGTCTCCTCTGGTACGGCGTCATCGGCGGGGCGGGCATTAAGTTCGACGTGACGGACGTGGTGAACAAGAGCGGCGTCGCCGCCGCCATCTTCGCCACCATGCAGCACCTTCCGGCGACGGGCCTCTTTGTCTTCGCCGTCATGGTGCTCATCGCCACCTTCTCCATGACGGCCTCAAACGCCGCCAGCATGGCCCTCTCCATGTTCGTCTCGGGGAAGGAGACC
>JAOAAG010000165.1 GCA_026418995.1 Anaerolineae bacterium | reverse complement strand
CCTGCCGCAGGTCGTGGCGACTCTAGCGCGTGCGGAATACCTCTACCTCGCTCCGGCTGCTCTGGGCATGGTGGCCTATATGGCAGCCCGTGCTGTTCGCTGGCGCATTCTGCTGGGTCCACAGGTGAGCCTTTCCCACTGCTTCTGGGTCACTAACGTGGGCTATCTGGTGAGCAATGTCTTCCCCTTCCGGCTGGGGGACCCTGCCAGAGCGCTTCTGGTAGGACAGTCGGGCGCGGTCTCCACCGGTGCTGCCCTCTCCACCGTAGTGGTGGAGCGGGTGCTGGATATGTTGACGGTAGTGGCGCTGCTGGCTGGAATGATGCCCCTTGTGGGAAGGGGGCGGGCGGGGCTGGAGTGGGCGGTGACGGGCGGCCTGATGGCGGGAGGGATAGCAGTGATCGCACTGGCCCTGCTCTTCTTCGTCGCCTGGCAGCCCGAACGGGGCCACCGGGTGTTGCGATGGGGCATTGAACGGCTGCCCGATGCTCACAGGGAGCGGGCACGGCGCTTTCTGGGCGACCTGTTTGACGGCCTGGCTTCCCTGCGCTCCGGCCGACAGCTTCTGGGGGTGCTGCTCTGGTCGGTGGTGACCTGGGGCTGTGCTATAATCTTCTACTGGGCGCTGATACGTGCCTTCCTTCGACATCCCCCGGCGCTGGCCGCCCCTCTGCTGGTCTGTGTGGTGGGCCTGGGGATGGCACTTCCTTCCTCGCCGGGTGCGACGGGGGTCTTCCATGCCGTAGCCCGGTACGGGCTGACGATACCCTTTAACGTACCCACCGATCCGGCGATTACAGCCGCTTTTGGCATCCATGCCTTTCAGTACATTTTGGGTTGCCTGCTGGGCCTGGTGGGCCTGTGGCTGGAGTTCAGGACGAAGCCTACCTCGCCACTGGTGTGGTTGAGGGAAAACTTGAGGTGATCGTAGCTTATCATGAAAATCCTGATTGTCCTCACCTACTATCGTCCGCATACTAGTGGCCTCACCATTTACGCCGAGCGCATGGCGCGAGGTCTGGTGGCACGTGGGCACCAGGTCACGGTACTGACCTCGCATTTCAACCGCGCCACCCCCAGGGACGCGCTCGAGAACGGGGTGCGGGTGGTGCGGGCGCCGGTGCTCTTCCGCGTCAGCAAAGGGGTGATTATGCCGACCTTCGGCTGGCTGGCCACCCGTCTGGTGCGCGAACACGATGTGGTCAGCCTGCACCTGCCGCAATTCGACGCGGCGGGCGTTGCGGCACGTGCCCGCCTGATGGGCAAGCCTAACGTGCTGACCTATCATTGCGACCTGAAACTGCCCCCCGGTCTGTTCAACTGGCTGGCCAACCAGGTGGTGCACGTGATGAACCGGCTGGCCGGGATACTTGCCGACCGTGTGGTGGCCTATACCCAGGATTTCGCTGCTCACTCCCCTTTCCTCTGTTCCTTTCGCCACAAACTTGAAGTCATCCCGCCTCCGGTCGAGCTGCCGGAGGTGGGAGCCGGGGCGGTGGCGGCTTTTGCCAAGATACATGGACTGGACGGTACCGGCCCGGTCATCGGCATGGCAGCCCGGCTGGCGGCGGAGAAGGGGGTGGAAGTGCTGCTTAATGCGCTGCCCCGGGTGCTGGAGGTCTACCCCCAGGCACGCGTGCTGTTCGCCGGACAGTACCGGGATGTCCTGGGCGAGGAGGCTTACGCGCGGCGCCTGGCTCCCCTGCTGAAGCGGTACGAGGAGCACTGGAAATTCCTGGGCGTGCTCAACCCTCAGCAAATGGCTGCTTTCTACCCCAATCTGGATGTCATCGTGGTGCCCAGCCTGAACTCGACAGAGAGCTTTGGACTGGTGCAGGTCGAAGCGATGTTGTGTGGAACCCCCTCGATCGCCAGCAACCTGCCGGGAGTGCGTCAACCGGTGCTACAGACGGGGATGGGGGAAATCGTGCCGGTGGGGGATAGCACCGCCTTAGCGGAGGCTATCCTGCGCGTTGTGGACCGGGAGAAACGCCAGCAGTACATCCGCCCGCGCGAGGAAATCGCGGCCCGCTTCAGCACCGCGCGGACGGCGGAGGCCTACGAGAGCCTCTTTCTAAACCTATTGGAGCGTAAATGAACGGTGGACGCCGCTACAGACGATCTGCTCTGGAAACATTTACGCACTGTACCGGCCTTCCGCGCCCTGCTCCGCGCGGTGGAGGCCCAATGCTACGCCGGGCTGCCCATCGTCCCTCCGGTACTTGACCTGGGGTGTGGCGACGGTCACTTCGCCTCGCTCGCCTTTGAGCAGCCCCCGGATGCTGGGCTGGACCCCTGGTGGGGGCCGCTGCGCGAGGCCCGAACGAGGGGGGCCCACCGCCTGCTGGCTCAGGCCAGTGGCGCACATATGCCATACCCCGACGGGTATTTTGCTACCGTCGTCAGTAACTCGGTGCTGGAACACATCCCTCTGCCTGTGCTAGGGCATGTTCTGGCCGAGACGGCACGGGTGCTGCGTCCCGGCGGCCGTTTCTATTTCTGTGTGCCCGGCCCTGAGTTCCTTCCCCGCCTTTCGCTGGCATGTCTGCTCGACAGGATGGGACTCCGCCCGCTGGGCCGGCTCTACCGCCGCTTCTTCCATCGCGTCTCCCGCCATTATCATTATGATGGGCCGGCAATATGGGAGCAGCGCTTACATGCGGTCGGGCTGACCTTGGAGCGCTGGTGGCCCTACTTCTCCCCTCGTGCCCTGGCGGCATTAGAGTGGGGACACTACCTGGGTTTGCCATCTCTGGTCTGTAAGAAACTCACCGGCCGCTGGATTCTGGCGCCCACGCGGACTAACCTGTGGCTGACGGAGCGGCTGATACGGCCGATCTATCGGGAAACGCTGACCGGCCAACCTGCCGCCCCTGCCATTTGTCTCTTCTTTGTAGCTCAGAAACAATGCGGAGCGGATAGGTGAAGGATAGGATTTCTGGCCTGCTTTTGCTTATCGGCCTGACCTTTGCTTTCTTGGGGCAGTTCTACTTTTTCAGGCGGCGCGAGTATGTATGGGATGGTCTCCTCCTGTGGGGCATCGCCATCTATGCTTTTGTCCTGCTCCTGTTCAGGCTCAGGCGAGAGGAAAGGGGTCATCACAGAAGGCGTTTTTCCTTCTGGGAGCACGGGACACCGTTGCGCTGGCTGGGGCTATGCGGGGGCATCTGGCTTTCTCTATGGGCGGGGTGGCTGGCACGTCGCTCCCCTCCCGGGGCCGACTTTAGCCTGCCGCTATGGATGTGGCTGGTTGGCGTATGGTCTTTCCTGGCCGCACTGGTGCCGGGAAAGCCCGCCTGGCTCGAGCTGTTCCGCTCTCTGCGCGCTCATAGGGGCGAGATAGCCCTTCTGATAGCTCTGGTGGCATTTGCTCTTGCCATTCGGGCTTTTGATCTTGAGCACATCCCGGCCAACCTGGGAGGTGACGAGGGGACTCAAGGGGCAGCGGCGATGGCACTGTTGGGCCCGCCCCTGGGTAACCCGTTTGCTACCGGCTGGTTCGGCGTCCCCACAATGTCCTTCTTTGCCTACGGCCTCTCGATTCGCCTGTTTGGCGCCACGATAGCAGGGTTGCGTGCCCTCTCCGCGTTGATCGGCGCGGCCACGGTGCTGGTCGTCTTTCTGCTGGCGCGGGAACTGTGGGGGCCGCGGGTTGCCTGGCCGGGGGCGCTTCTGCTCGCCGTCTCGCATTATCACATCCACTTCAGCCGCCTGGGGTCGAATCAGATCGCCGACGGGCTGTTTATGGCACTGGCGCTGTTTTTCCTGGTGCGCGGTTTGCGTTCACGCGGGCGCGAAAACGGGCGCAGCCGCGCTGCGGCATCTGGACACAGCGGTGCTGCGATGTCTGGACGCAGCGTCGCTGCGTCCCTACAGTTTGCCCTGGCCGGCGTGGTCATCGGCCTGGGATGGTATGGCTACTTCGGGGCCAGGATGGTCGGCCTGGTAGCCGCGTGCTATCTGATCTGGCGGGCATGGGTCACTCCCCGCTTCAAAGAGCGCTACGGCCGGGAAGTGCTGATCATGGTGCTCGCTGCCTCGGTCGTGGTGGCCCCCCTCATGTTGTACTACGCTGCCCACCCGGCGGAGCTGGCCAGTCGTTCGCATCAGGTCAGCATCTTTGCCTCGGGCTGGCTGGAGCAGGAGCAGCAGATCACCGGCCGCAGCGCCTTCAGCCTGTTGCTCCAGCAATTCTGGAAATCCATCTCTGCCTTCAACTATACGCTTGACCCGACGTTCTGGTACAGGCCTGAGATCCCGCTGCTCGACTTTATCAGCGGTATACTGTTTATCCCCGGCCTGGTCTGGGCAATGGCGCATTGGCGCCGCCCGGCCAACGGGCTGTTACTGCTCTGGTTCTGGCTGGCGCTGATCCTCGGCTGGGTAGTCACCGAGAATCCGCCCAGCAGCCAGCGGATGACCATCATTATGCCAGCGGTGGCACTCCTGGGCAGCCTGGGGCTGAACTGGCTGGCGGAGCTGATACGCAGGCTGTTTGCTATGGGGGAAAGGCCGCTATACGCGGGCATGGCAGTGGTCTTAGCCTTCATCGCGGTACTTAATCTGCGCTACTATTTCGCCGTCTACACCCCCAAGCGCGTCTACGGAAATCCGACTGCTGAGCTTGCCACCGAGCTGGCCCGGTATTTGACGCGTGAGGGGAAAACATGTACCGTTTATTTCTACGGCCAGCCGTTCATCTACTGGGACTTTGGAACACTGGCTTATATGCTGCGTGATGTCCGGGGTATTGACGTCCCCCCCGGCTCCCTCCCCCCTGGAAGGGGGGAGGTGGAGGGGGGTCTCCCCCCTGGAAGGGGGGAGCCAGAGGGGGGTCTCTGCTTCGTCTTCGTCCAGGAGCGTTTGAGCGAGTTTGACAACCTGCGCCGGGAGTATCCGGGGGGCAAGGAAACCACTGTGTACTCTGAAGTGGACGGAAGACCATTGTTCCTGCTCTATGAGGTAGATGGCTCAGGTGACAGTCACCTTCAAAGGTGACTGTCACCTGTCAGTAAGGAGGCGCTGTTGAAGCAAACGCACAGACTACTCATCCTCACGATCATCCTGCTGGTCGCTGCATACCTGCGCTTTACCGGGCTGAACTGGGACGAGGGGCAATGGATCCACCCAGATGAAGGCCACATGCGTATCATCACCTCGGTCATAGAGATGCCGGACAGCCTGGCACTCTATTTTGATAGCTCCCGCTCGCCTCTGAACTGCCGCAATCGCGGCTACGAGTACAGCTACGGAACATTGCCGCTCTTCCTGACCCGTATGACTGCCGAGTGGCTTGACAGAGGCTGTGCCGAAACACCTGCCGGGCCAGGCGCAGCGGTGGCCTCGCTGGTGGCACGTCTCCTTATCCCTGCCGGGTCATGCCATCCCGGCGCATTTACTGGCGCCTACAGCGCTCTGGTCGGCAGGATGTTCTCTGCTCTGGCCGACCTGGGCACTGTATGGCTGCTCTACCTGATCGGGCGCAAGTTGTACGACGAGCGAGTAGGGTTGCTGGCCGCAGCATTGGGAGCGCTGACCGCCTTTATGATCCAGCAGGCCCACTTCTTTACCGTGGATAGCATGGCTTGCTTCTTCGTCACATTGACCCTCTATTTCTCGATCCGGGCAAGCCGCTCCGGGCGCTGGCTGGATTTCGGACTGGCCGGGCTGGCTGTGGGATTGGCTACCGCCTGTAAGATTGATGGCGTGATGTCTTCGCTGCTTGTGGCGCTGGCGGCGCTGTGGCGTCTGCTGACAGGCCAGGAGCGGAGCGAGCCCTTCCTTCGACTCGGTGCTCGCCTGGTCCTGGCTGGGGTGCTCGCGTTTGTCGCGTTCCGCGTCGCCCAACCGTATTCCTTCCAGGGACCGGGTTTCTTCGGCATCAAGCTCAGCCCTGAGTGGCTCGACCGCCTGGAGCAGATCCAGGCCTGTCTCTTATACACATCT
>JAOAAG010000131.1 GCA_026418995.1 Anaerolineae bacterium | reverse complement strand
GGGGACGACCGGTCTCCCTCACCTCGGTCAACACCTCCACCACCGCCGAGGGAATTCCACCGGCGCAAAATTACCCCGTCGGCTGGTTGACCGCCGCCTGGCAAGAGGTGCGCGCCCATCCCCAAATCGAGGCATTGTGCTGGTTTGTTGATCTGGAACGCTCTGGCGCCGATACCTGGGACCGGTTCAGCCTGAGCAAGCGGCCCGGACGACTGATTTACGCCGCAGAAGAGTTTGAAGCATTGCTAAAACCGTAATATGCGGTTGCGTGAGACGTGCTGCATGGGGCATATTGTGTACCGGAGGAGGATGGTGAGCAAGAGAATTCGCGTGCTGCTGGCCGACGATCATCCTGCGATGCGATTGGGGCTGCGGGTGCTGTTGGAACAGGCCGCAGATGTGGCGGTGGTCGGCGAGGCGGGAGATGGCGAGCAGACACTCGCGCTGCTAGAGGCGCTGCAGCCGGACGTGGTGGTGCTGGATTGCGAGATGCCGGGGCTGACGGGGGTCGAGGTGGCGCAGGAGATCCGGCGATGGCATCCGGCTGTGCAAGTGCTGGCGCTGAGCGCCTATGATAGTGAACATTACGTGCGCGGAATGCTGGAAGCAGGCGCGGTAGGCTACCTGCTGAAGGAAGAGGCGCCGGGAGTGATCGTGGCGGCGGTGCGCGGGGCGGCGCGCGGCGCAGAGTATTTCAGCCCTCGGGTGGCGGCCAGGGTGAACCTCTGGGCGCGGGGCGAGTGGCCGGCCGGGCTGACGGGTCGGGAAGTGGAGGTCTTGCGGCTGGTGGCGGAGGGTTTGAGCAACAAAGAGATTGCCGGCCGGTTGGGCCTGGCAGAGAGCACGGTCGAGTATCATGTGAGCAACGTTTTGCGCAAGTTGGAGGTGCCGTCGCGGGCCGGGGCGACGGCGTGGGCGAAGGAGCAAGGAATCGTCGCGTGACGTGGGTTTGGCCTGAGGGCTCGGCGACAGCAGCCGGGCCTTTTTTGTTGGTGGTGGGATACCTCAGATAATTACCTATGGAAATCCACAGCTCGGACCTATGGATTTCCCTAGTAGACAGGGGGCATGGTTTCTGGTATATTGAAGATGCCACCGGGGAGCCGGTGACTATCTCAAGGTACAGAAATGCGGTGAAATGTCAAGGGGTGCAAATCGCCTGTCGAGGCTATGGGAGCGGCTGATTCCAGGCAGAACAAAACAGACCTGCCCGTTTCGTTTTGTTTTGAAGAAGACCGTCTGTTAAATTCGGGCGAGTCTGGAGCAAGACTATGCACTGACCGAAGTGGTCAGGATGGCACGTTACTTACTTGCGATAACGCTCCTCCGGTGGCTGGTACATCTGCTTCTCGTACAGCAGGGTGAAGACCAGACGAACCAGCTTACGCGCCGTGAGAATGGTGGCGCGCCAGTGTTTGTGCTTGGCAGATTCCTGGAACTTGCGGTCGTAGTAGGTGGTGTACTCAGCGTTGTGTCTTCGCAAGCTGTTCGCACCTTCCACCAAGTAGTATCGCAAGTAGCAATTGCCGGTGTGCGGGAGGCGACGCTCTTCGGCGTGGAAATCGCCGGAGTCGTTGCGAGGCCACCACAGGCCGGCGAACTTGGCCAGCGCAGCCTGAGCGTCATGCTTGGTCTTGGGACGCAAGTTTCCGCCTTTGTCCCGTTTGCAACCCTCGAAAAAGCGGCTGGGGTCTTGGACTTCAGCGAGGATGCCGGAAGTGTAGACCAGGCCTAAGCCGTCCACCGAGCGGAGATAGGCCGCGCCGGGCGTTTCCTTGAGCGCCGCTTCGATCGGGCTGTTCAGACTCTGGAGAATGTCTTCCAGGGAACGGATGTGTTGAAGGAGAGAATCGAGGATGAGGTTGACCGGCGCGATCAGACAGGGTGCCAGGGGGTAGGAGGCGCGGGCGACTTCCTGGAGGCGGCGGGCGTTGTCGGCGGGGTCGTCGAAGCGGTGTTTGCCGATCAAGTCAAGCTCAGCCGCCAAGTCATCCACCGAGACGGAGGCGAGTTCGTCAAGGGTGGCATATTCGCTCAAGATGTGCTGACTGGTGACGCCCAGGGGGTTGCTGAAGGGTTTGATCAGGGTGTACGCGCTGGCTTTGAGGTAGAGGGCGACGGTGACAAAGTAGACCTTTTCACGCGCCAGGGTGTGTGCCACGTGATAACGATAGCGGGTCAAACGCTGAAGAGGAAGATAGCGTTCATCGAAGGTCACTTTGTGGGGCAAGCGTCCGAAACGAAGACATTCGGCGACCACATAGGCGTCTTTGGGATCACACTTGTCCCGCTCAGCCAGCACCTTGCGGAAATGTTTGGTGACGCGGGGATTGAAGAGATAGAGATGGGGGTCGAAGAGAGCCAGGTCATCGGACTGAGTGAGATGGTAGAAGCTGTGAAACCAGAGCAAGCCGGTGGCTTCGGCCGCGATGTCCACGCCGTCGAACTCTCCCCGGCGCAGGAGGGTCAACAGCAACTCCTGTAGCCGTTGGAAACCGTGCCAATCGTTGTCGAAACGCCGATGCGCGACCAGCAACTCTCCGCTCTCGGCCTCAATGCAGACATCGTTGGACTTGAGGCTGATATCGAAACCGACTTTCAAACGTCCAGACATTTTGCTCCTTTCATTGTTTCACGAGGTTTGACTTATCGGCGGATGATCGGGATGACCCTGGACGTCTGGGGGAAGCAACAGCCTCGCGGCCAATGAGAGCTCCCGGTCGCGTCGTGAAGACACCCCGTTGCCTGCTGTCCGGGGACGCCACGACCGGTGGCACAGTATGCGCGTCAGAAGTGTCCTCCAGACCAGGGGAACAGGCTGAATGAGAAGTCACGGCTCAGCCGTGCAACTCGGAGGCAGAGAACTGTCCCTGCTACTGTCCGCCGTGCGGATCAGTATGCCAGAATCATCCCAATTTGGCAAGTGGCGACGGTGCTAGCTCCGCTGCCACTGCAGCTCATATTATACGAGGAGGTGTGAAATGCGTAAAGTGAAGTTGCTTTTGACGGTTATTTTGGTGATGCTTTTTATTGGGGGGGCCACTATTCCTGTTTTGTCTTGGTTTGACAGAACGTATGAGGGATACCTGCCGGGTGCGCCTTCAAACGGACGACTGGGTTATACACATGGTGCAGATGTACGTGCCTGGACACTCGATATGCGATGGAATACGGTGTACTATGTCCGACGGGATAACAACCCACGGATAGACATTACAGCGGATTGTACTGGTGCAGGTGGCGACAAGTTGCATGTCAGCAGTTGGTTTTCCAATCTACCTGCGACGAGCTTTCAGAGCTGGAATGACTGTGGTAACCTCGCGATTAGAGAAGAAGGCGAGATTTTCTTCGATAAGTATGGTATATCTACAAGCGTGACCAACTACGAAGCCGATGTCATCTTTCAGAAGAAGCTTGCCTCTGCCAATGGGGAGGTTAACCATACATACCAACGTAGCAGCGGGCCCGATCCGAAGGTTTGTGGTACCGGCACCTGCGGTGATCCGAACCACGATTGGCTGGCTAAGACGGTCTACGTTAACTACAACTATGATCATTTTGAGCCGGCGAATGCCGGGTGGGTCAGATTGTTGGGAGCGAGTGCCTATGCCTCTGGGCTGCCCGCTTTGGAGGAACAGGACGTACATGTCATCTCGCTACCGGGTGTGCCCTTCACCATCCAAATGGCCAGGGACGGTGAGCATACGCGGGCTTATGTGGAGGTCGATTTCTCTGATCCTGTTGCTCTGCAATCCTACACGCAATGGAACGCTGTTCAGGCCCGGACGTTATCCGCGAATCTACGAGGTTCTGTCTATGTCAAGGTAACATTTCGGGTCCCTATATCCATTGCCGAAGCGCAGAATCTCGTTGATGCTGTCGGTCTGGATCTGGAGCAGGTGACCATTGTCGGACGGGATAAGGAAGGCCAACCCTACAGTGGCGGTACTCTCAGCGATGGAGTCGACTCGGCCATTAGTTTAGGCACCTTGGAATCTGTCCTGGAGGAAAGGGGGGTTAAACTAGATGGGGTAATGGTCATCGAAGGAAGCGTGAACAGGGGCAACGCCCTGCAGATGCTATCAGAGATGCCACAAGTCTATATGCTTGATGTGACCACTGATTTTGCCTTCCAGAAAGCCCAAATGGCCGGGACTGAGTGCCAGGGTGTTGTAGTTCCCTCGCCTTACTGGATGCTCTACCTGCAATGGCTGCGAGGGTCATAGTCCGGTCTATAGTTGAAGAGCAAGGGGCACAGGCCGTAGAGCCTGGCTCCTTTCTTTGGCCGGAAAGAGGTGAAAAATACATGGGGCGACACACATTGCTGCCTACAAGTCTGATACTTCTGCTCGCCAGCATGAGCGTGTTCTGGGCGAGCTGCTCAGCGACGCAGACCAAGCCTATGCCTCCAACTCCTACGCCGATACCGGCGGG
>JAOAAG010000087.1 GCA_026418995.1 Anaerolineae bacterium | reverse complement strand
AGATGTGTATAAGAGACAGGCGCCTGCCGAGCCTACCGCAACCCCGCAGCCTACCACAGCCCCACCCAAGGTGGAAGCACGTGTCTTCAAATTGTGGCACTATGAAGCCGCCGATAGTGCTATGGGCGCCTCCTGGGGTGATGCTCTGGAGGATTTCAAGGCTATGCATCCGGAGGTCGAAGTTCAGTTCGAGCTCAAGACCTTTGATCAGATTCAGCAGACCGGCCAGATGATCTTGAACTCGGCCGATGCGCCAGACGTTATGGAGATCAACAAAGGGAATGCGACAGCCGGCCTGTACGCCAAGCAAGGTCTGCTCGCTGACCTGACGGAAATCGCTAGAGAGCGCGGGTGGGAACAACTCCTCAGCCCCAGTATTCAGACCACCTGCCGCTACAACGAAAACGGCATTATGGGTAGCGGTAAACTCTACGGCGTCACCACCTATGGCGAGTTTGTGATGGTCTACTATAACAAGGATATGTTCAAGGAACATGGGGTCGAGGTGCCCACCAGCCTGGAGGAATTCGAGGCGGTCTGCGACAAGTTCGTGGCAGACGGCATCACCCCCATTGCCATCGGTGCACTCGACAAGTGGCCGGTCACCCAAAACTTTTACGAGTTAGCCCTCTACAAGGCCAGCCGGGAGTTTATTAACACCTACCAGCTCCTGACAGGCCCCCTCAACTTCCATGGGCCAGAGTTTACCTTTGGGGCCGAAAAACTTGTGGAGCACTTCAAGAGAGGGTATTATAGCCCAGACGCTACCGGTATAGGCTATGGGGATGCTAACAGCGCTTTCATCCAGGGCAAACATCCGATGAACCTGACCGGTAGCTGGATGTTTGGCTCATTCATGACCAGTATCACAGACTTTGAGTGGGGCCTCTTCGTCATGCCCGGTAAGGTCTTCAACACTGGCTCCGGCGGCAACCTGTGGGTTATCCCCACAAACGCCAAGAACAAGGACCTGGCAGCCGACTACATTGACCTGACCCTGAAACCGAAGGCACAGACGGTTATGGCGAACGCTGGTGGCATTCCTCTCAAAGCCAACCTTGACGAAATCGTGGACGAACACGTACGCGAACTCAACAAGGCCTTCAGCACTATCGTCGAGAACGATGGACTGGCATTCTATCCTGACTGGCCTGCGCCCGGCTATATGGATGTGCTAGGTTCAGGTCTCCAGGACCTTATCTTGGGCGCCAAATCGCCCACGGAATTTCTCGACTACATCGCCGGACCGTGGGAAGAATACCGGGCGTCATTGGGGTGAACGGCGGATCGCATTAGTGACGGGGCGGGGAGGGATAACTTCCCGCCCCGAACTCCACAAGGAGCAAGAGGCTATGGCCCATAGAAAAAGCAGTGCTATCAGCAGAGGGTATGCACCATTTCTGATCCCAGGCATTGTGATGTTCCTGCTTATAGTCGCGTTCCCCTTTCTGGCCAATGTAGGGATCAGTTTTGTCAGGTGGCAGGGCGTAGGTACCCCGGTATGGTACGGCCTGGGTAATTACCAGAAAGCGATACACGATTCCGTTTTCTGGACCTCGTTCGGGAATAACCTCAGGATCATCATCACCATGATTACTATCCCCACACTGATCGGGCTGCTCTTAGCAGTCGTCCTGTTTGACTACGTTGCCCAGCGATTTGGGGCCGGTGTCGCCAGTTTCTTCCGTGCTGGGTTCTACGTGCCCCAAATTATCCCTGTGGTAGTAGCCGCCATGGTCTGGCGCTGGATCCTCCAACCAGACTGGGGCATTTTGAACTGGCTGCTGAGAGCAATAGGGCTTGGCTCTTTAGCCCACAATTGGCTGGGAGATCCGCATACTGCTCTACCCTCAGTGCTGGTGATGATGACCTGGTTCCAGATTGGTTATCCCCTCGTCATTTTTATGGCCGCACTGCAGAGAATTGACCCAGAACTGTACGAGGCGGCTGCTATTGACGGTGCCTCATGGCCACAGCGGTTCTTTCATATCACTTTCCATCTCATCAAGCCGGAGATCTTCGTGGTGATCCTGACAACCACGATCTACTCGCTCAAGACCTTTGGTCAGATTTTCGCTATGACCAGAGGAGGGCCAGGGACGGCTACGATGGTGGCCTCTTATTTCTCCTACAAGAACTTTTTTGAGAACTCCAACATCGGTTATGGAGCGACGATGTCAACAGTGCTGACGGGCATTATCATCCTGCTGACTATCGTGTGGGTGAGAGTGCAAGCACAGCAGGAGCTTCAGGAGGCCTGAGATGACGAGGAAGTCGCGGGGTATCCGTAGAGTGATCGAATATCTTCCCCTGGTCGCGCTAGGTGTCCTATTGGTCGGCATGGTCTTTCCGCTACTCATGATCGCGCTTACTTCGCTTAAAACAGAGAGCGAGTACTATGCTAACGGCCCCCTGGCTCTGCCCCAGAGACCCAATATGGAAATCCTGGCCTACGCGTGGAAAAGCACCGACTATCCGCGACTCTTGCGGAACAGCGCGATTATCAGCATCTCAACGGCGTTGCTGGCCGTAGGGCTCTCGCTGTTAAATGCATATGCCCTGGGAATCGGGAAAATCAGGGGCAGGTCCTTGATACTCTTATTCTTTATGTTGGCGATGACGTTGCCAGCAGAGGCGTTGGTTTATCCGCTGTATTATTTCTTCAAGCTAGTTAAACTATATGATAATCTGCTAGCAGTCATCTTGAGCTCGGCAGCACTCTTAGCCTCATTTGGCACCTATCTGCTGACCTCGGTATTTAACGTATTTGATCGAGAGATCCTCGAAGCAGCAATGATTGACGGGTGTAGTAAGTTGCAGGCACTGTTCAGAATTGTCGCGCCACTCAGTCTACCGACTCTCTCGGTGCTTTTTGTGTTTTTCTTCATCTGGACGTGGAATGATTTCTTCCTCCCCCTGATTCTGTTGATCTCAAGTCGCAATTATACGGTGCCCGTTGCTATGGCTCTGGCACGGGCGGAACGTAATGTGGTCGTTACCATACAGAGCGCAGCCGCTCTGCTCGGTATCTTGCCTTGCATCATCTTTTTCGCCATCTTCCAGCGAACACTGACCAGAGGGGTCACAGCAGGAAGCATAAGGTAAGTAATCACCATCGAAAGCTGAGGACACCAACCATGAAATTCACAGACGGCTACTGGCGAATGCGGGAAGGGGTGCAGGCCTTCTACCCGGCACAGGCTTATGATATTGAGACCGCATGTGATTCCTTCACCATCTACGCGCCTACCAGGCCCATCAGACATCGTGCCGATACCCTCGGCGGGCCACTGTTGACGATCGCATGCTCTTCGCCGCTGCCCGATGTGATCCGTGTGCGGCTGACTCACTTCGCCGGTCAGCGGACGAGGCCGCCGCAGTTCGAGCTGCTTGCTCAGGCTGCACAGGGGGTGATGGTGGCCGGGGATAGCGCAGCGGTCACGCTCACGAGTGGCAGGCTATCGGTGCGCGTTCCGCGCGGAGACGAGTGGCGTCTCGAGTTCGTCGCCGATGGACGTGTTGTCACAGAGAGCAGGACACGCGGCATGGGTATTATCCTAGAAGGCGGAAAACATTACCTGCACGAGCAACTTTCGCTCGGGGTAGGAGAATGCGTCTACGGCCTCGGCGAGCGCTTCACCGCCTTCGTCAAGAACGGCCAGGTGGTAGATATGTGGAACCGAGACGGAGGCACCTGTAGCGAGCAGGCTTATAAGAATATCCCCTTCTACCTGACCAACCGGGGATATGGTGTCTTCGTCAATCACCCCGGCGAGGTATCCTTCGAGGTGGCCTCGGAGAGGGTCTCGCGTGTCCAGTTTAGCGTGGAGGATCAGGTACTGGAGTATTTCGTGATCTACGGCCCCACGCCCAAAGAGGTGCTGGAAAAGTATACCGCTCTGACCGGGCGACCGGCATTGCCACCGCCCTGGTCATTCGGCCTGTGGCTTACCACTTCCTTCACCACCTCCTACGACGAAGGAACGGTGACGGGCTTCATCCAGGGCATGGCCGACCGTGACCTCCCGCTGCACGTCTTTCACTTCGACTGCTTCTGGATGCGGGAGTTCAACTGGTGCGATTTCGAGTGGGACAAGCGAGTATTCCCTGATCCGGTCGGTATGCTCAAGCGCCTTAAAGAGCGCGGTCTGCATATCTGTGTGTGGATCAACCCCTATAT
>JAOAAG010000069.1 GCA_026418995.1 Anaerolineae bacterium | reverse complement strand
CACCCGACCCGGTGTATCTCTTCCACCACATCCTGACGCGCGAAGTAGCTTACGAGAGTCTGCTTTATGCCGACCGTCGTTTGCTTCATCGCCGTATCGGCAAGTCCATCGAGCAGCGGTGGGCAGGGCGGTTGACCGAATACTGGGAAATACTGGCCTATCACTTCACCTTGGCTGAGGAATGGGGGGAAGCCATGGAATACCATCTGAAAGCAGGCCACAAAGCACGGGAAATGTATGCCAATGACGATGCCATCCACCATTACCGTCGGGCGCTCGAAGCTGCAGGGCGGGTGAAAGGCAGCGAACATCGGCAACTGGAGGCCTACGAAGGACTGGCCGAAGTGCTGGACACGACAGGCAAGTATGAGGAAGCTTTAAACTACCTCCACAGCGCACGGCAACTGGTGGAACGGACCGCTCTTTCAGCAGAGGATGCCAGCAGGCGTCACGCCGAGCTGTGTGGCAGGATAGCGGGAATTTACGAGAAGAAAAGCGACTATGACTCCGCCTCCACCTGGTTGCGGGAAGGATTGAAGTATCTTGGAGATAGGGAGAGCATTGAGGCAGCCAAAATCTACCGCCTGGGGGCAGGGGTCTACCAGCGACAGGGAGACTATGAGAAAGCGATTGAATGGTGCACCAGGAGTCTGCTCATCGCCCGTAAGCTGGACGGGCGCGAGGGGCAGGCTGCTGCTGCCAGAGCTGAATATCTGCTCGGCCTGATTTACTATCGCCTTGGCGATACGGCCCAAACGATCCAGTTATGTCAGGAAAGCCTGACGACGTATGAGCAGCTCGAGGACATCACCGGAGCGGCACAGGCTTCCATGAATCTGGCCAATGCGTACTACGACCGGGGTGCCCCGGGAGACTGGTCGCGGGCTATCGAGTATTACCTGCGTGCACTGGAGATCACACGCAAGGTCGGCGACGTTCACCACCAGGCGATGATCACCCTCAACCTGGGTTCGGCGTACCTGGACCGGGGCGATTTAACCCAGGCCTCCGACTACTACCGCCAGAGCCTGGAGATGTGCCAGGAGCTGGGCTTCGCCTACGCCATCGCCCTGCTGCAAAACAACCTGGGCGTCGTAGCCATCCGAAGCGGTGAACCGGCCAGAGCGCTGGAGATGCTGAAGGACAGTGAAGCGCTATTCTTGCGCATCGGCTCCACTGATTTTCTCCCCGAAGTGTACCGTCACCAGAGCGAGGCGCACCTGAGCCTGAGGCAACTGGACGAAGCCATGGAGTATGCCCGGCGTTCCCTGAAGCTGGCACAGGAACACCAGATGCGGCTGGAGGAAGGCGCGACACGCCGTGTGTTGGGACAGGTCCACATGGCTCTCGGTACGCCGGAACAGGCCAGGCAAGAGCTGGAAAGTAGTCTGGCGATACTGAGCGAACTCAACAGCCGCTACGAGGCGGCCAGAACGCTGTTCCAGTTAGCCCGCCTCTACCGCCAGCAAGAGCAGTTTCAACAAATGAACGAGCACCTTGGACAGGCCATCGCTATTTTTGAGGACCTGGGCGCGCAACTGGACCTGGCCGAGGCCCAGGCGCTGGCGCAGAGCGCGATCTGAGCGTTTGTACTCACCTGCTCGACGGGAAATCTGCGATTGTCGAGGCCATTACCCCGGCTATTTGTTAAGGAGGTCAAGATGAACAGGCGACCATTGCTCGTTGCGGTGGCGGTCATTATCGGCACAATTTCAACCGTGCTAAGCGTCGCAGCGTTCTGCAGCCAGGCGTCTTTAGCGGCGCCGCCATCCTCCCCCACAACTGGTGCAGCCGGAGCACCCGCTTCCGAGCTGCGCGTGTGCGCAGCCGGCGCCCCCACGTGCACTCACACCACCATCCAGGCAGCCGTGGATGCCGCTGCCGAGGGAGACATTATCAAGGTAGCCGCCGGTGTCTACACCGACATCCACGTCCGACGTGGGATCACCCAGGTAGTCTATCTCACTAAAAGCATCACCATCCGGGGCGGCTACACCATCACCGGGTGGACTACCTCCGATCCCGAAGCTAACCCCACCATCCTGGACGCTCAGGGACGTGGCCGCGTATTGTACATCGCTGGCCAGGGCATCACCCCGGTGATCGAGGGCCTGCACCTGACCGGCGGCAACGCAACGGGCTTGAAGGGCAGTCCTTACGGCACAACTGATGTCGGCGGCGGCCTCTACATCCTGGACGCCATGGCGACGGTCAGCGGGTGTCGTATCTACAGCAACACGACTCCATACTATGGTGGCGGTATATATTTGTATAGAACCAGTAGCCGGATACTCCACAATACTATCTCCGGCAACTCCGCCAATTACGGCGGTGGCATAGGGATGGAAAGCAGCGACGCGGTGATTGAGGGCAATTCGCTTCTCTCCAACCGGGCCACCAGGAGCGGCGGAGGGATCTATGTTTCCTATGGCAGCCCCGTGATAAGGGGCAATTCAGTGCTCAGCAACACAGCTTCCCTGGCTAACGGCGGCGGCGGGTTTCTGGCCAACTGCAACGCCCTGCTGTACAACAATATCATCGCTTCCAACAATGCCTCACAGGGGGGAGGACTTTATGTCTCTTATTGCAGCACTCTCTCCATAGGTAATAGTGTACTGCGCAATAACTACGCCAGTTACGGTGGAAGCCTGTATCTGGTGGGCAGCCCTGCCGATCTGTATAACAATCTTATCGCCGACAACAGGGCTACCAATCACGGCGCTGGCGTGTACGTCACGAACGCCCATCCCGTCCTCCGCCACACCACCCTCGCCCGCAATCGTGGGCTCAGTGGCGTGTACGTCGCCCATACCTCTGAGCCAAGCCACGTCGTATTGACCAACACCATTGTGGTCAGCCACGCTCTGGGCATCTTTGTGACGGCTGGCGATACCGTAACGCTGCGGGCCGTGCTCTGGGGCACTGGTAACTGGGCCAATACGGTCAATGCAGGAGGCAGCGGCTCCGTGGTCACGATCCCCCCTATTGTGTCCTCGGAACCGGGGTTCAGCGCCCCGGAGCTTGGAAATTACCATCTCGGAGCCGGCTCGGCAGCCATAGATGCTGGCATAGACGCAGGCATTCGTCACGACATTGACGGCGAACCCCGTCCGGCTCGCCTGGGCTATGACCTGGGAGCCGATGAGTTTCCGGGTGCTGCGCTCAGGATCCACAAGACGGCCTCGCAACCAGCCTTTAACGCCGGTGATACGGTAAACTATACCGTCACCATCGAGAATATCGGCACAGAGGTAGCACAGGAGCTGGTTGTGACAGATACGGTGTCCGTCTACCAGCAGGTCATCACGGCCACGAGCGGGCAGGGCCTGTGCCTCCCGCTAGACACCTCTGCCGTCTGCACGGTGAGCGACCTCGCGCCTGGTGCAGTGGTAACGATCCAGGTCGGCACCAGGGTGAGTTCTACTACTGTTCCCGGTCCACTGCCTTTCAGAATACGCAATTACGTCGAGGTACTGGGTACCAACGCTACGGGCGCGCTCTCCCAGGACTACCACATCCACGACTGCTATGCCCGGGTCAACGGCTCCGAATACACCTACCTGCAGCACGCCGTTAACGCAGCCGCCGAAGGGGAGACGGTGCTGGTTGCTGGCCTCTGCTCGGGGCCCGCAATGCGCGGAGGAACATCGCAGGTTGTCTACATAGATAAGGGGATCACGCTAAAGGGTGGTTACAGCCCCGACTTCACCGTATGGGATCCACGAGCCTACCCCACCACTATTGATGCGGTGGGAATGGGCCGGGGCATGTATCTGGTGGGCCACACCGGCTCTCTGATCGAGGCTATCGAGGTCACTAACGGGAACCCCTCGGGCAGCCTGGATGAGCACATAGGCGGCGGGATATACGTACTGGAGGCCACATCTACCATCAGGGACTGCCATGTTTACAGCAATACCGCCGCGAGTGGTGGTGGTATCGGCGTCGAACGTGGCTTTGTTAGCTTGCACAGTAACCTTATTGAATACAACCAAGCTTCCACTCACGGAGGAGGCCTGCTGCTCACCGATAGCGACGCTGAGCTCGATAGCAACGTTTTCTATAGTAACGCAGCCGGTGGCAATGGCGGGGGCCTGGCAGTGTCCCGTGGCACCGTCAATCTGACGGGCGACCATCTGGTGGGGAACTTCGCCGACGACATGGGAGGCGGACTGCGTGCTGAAAATGCCCGCCTCAACATGCATTCCGTATCCGTGTTATCAAACACGACTCCCGAGGGAGGTGGAGGGATGTCCCTCTATCCGGGCAGCGTCGTCACGCTGACCGGAAGCACTGTCGGGTACAATACTGCTGCGGGCGGGGGTGGCATTGACGCCTGGCAGGCTATCCTCACCATCAGTGAGAGCCTCTTCCTCGACAATATGGCCTCTAGCAGTGGAGGAGGCCTCCTCCTTTCCGCCGCCCCCACGGTACTCAGTGGTAATACGTTCCATGGTAACTCTGCTCGCGGCACCGCGACGCTGGAGGGTGGTGGAGGAGTGCGCTCCTCAGGCCCTATCTCGGCCACCGGAAACACTTTCGTCGGCAACGAGGCCACGAACAGAGGCGGCGGTCTGTATCTGAGCGGGAGCCAGCCAGTATATCTAAACGGCAACAGCCTGTATCAGAATGTCGCGGGAGCAGGCGGAGGGGCCTTCTTGAGAAACAGCTATGCTACGTTGGTCGCAAATATCATCTACTCCAACACAGTCTCAGGCTCCGGCGGCGGGTTAAGCGTCGAAGGGGGAGCGCCGAGCATCACATGGGAACACGTGTTTGACAACAGCGCCGATCGTGGTGGCGGCATCTACCTGACCAACAGCGCCGCTTTGCTGGTGGGTAACCAAGTTGGATGGAACAGTGCTACTTACGGCGGCGGCGTGGCAATAAGTGGTGGAAACCCCTTCCTGGACGGAAATATCGTCAGCAACAACACCGCCTCGCAACAGGGCGGCGGGTTGCATATCTCCAGCAATGCAGCGCCGCGCCTGGTCAATAATGTGGTCTTGATGAACGAAGCCGACGTTGCCGGTTCCGGCATCTGCGTTTCAAACGCGAGCGTCCCGCTGTGGCACACTACTATCCATGCGAACAGCACTGGTGCGGGGACCGGCCTGTACATCGAGAGCGGAAGCGTCGCTCTAACCAACACCATCTTTGCCGGCCACACTGCTGCTCTGGACGCCAGCGCCGGGACGACAGCCACACTCAACGGGGTACTCTACTACGACAACTTTGAGAACGTCGTCGGGGCAGGATACGTAACCGCTACCCACGTGTACACCGGCGACCCAGCATTCGCAGCCGATGGCTTCCATATCACAGAGGGATCGGCGGCCATTGACCGTGGCGTAGCCGGTGTGGATCACGACATTGACGGCGAGAGCCGGCCCAGCCGCCTTGCCCCCGACCTGGGGGCCGACGAGTATCTGGATGTCGTCTACGGCGTCATCCTGACCCCTACCCATTCCACCCGCTCCGGCATCCCTGGCTCATCCGTCCTTCATACGCTGCGAGTGGCTAATGCCGGCACCACCACCGATACCTTTGCGGTCTCCTCCACAGAGGGGGACTTCCTCCTGGCTTTCCCCCGCCAGATCGGCCCACTGCCAGCCGGGGGAGATGCCACGCTGGGCGTGCTTGCGGAGATACCGGCCGGTGCGCCGGCAGGTAGCGTGGATACGGCGGACATTATAGTGACCTCGCTGGGCGACCGGCGGAGATCGGCCTCGGCCTCGCTGAGCACGATAGTCAACCGTGCATATGGATTGGCCGTGGATGTCGCTACCCCCACCCGCTCAGGCGATCCGGGCAGCACGGTCACCTACACCATCCGGGTAACCAACACCGGCAATACGGCGGATGTTTTCAACATCAGCGTCGCCCACAACCTCTGGGACACCGTGCCGACCCCGTCAACGCTCGGCCCCTTGGAGGCCGGTGAATATGGTGATGTGTCTGTCTCTTATACACATCT
>JAOAAG010000381.1 GCA_026418995.1 Anaerolineae bacterium | reverse complement strand
AGATGTGTATAAGAGACAGGGCCTGTACTCAGGCCCAGGCGGGTCAGAGCATTATGTCCAATGATCAATCCGAGCACGGTATTGTTCCCACTGCCACCGATATAAGGTCGCCGATCGGCAGGTGTCAAATCAACCGCGAGTGCCCAGGAGAGAGAAACGCCCATCAAGACCACCGTCGCCGCTGCGAGATAAGCGACCTTCTTCCTCCAGCGGTGAGGTGCGCCAAGAAAGTACAGCAGGTAAAAAGCGGGCAGCGGCATCAAAGCCTGCATCATTTTGATGTTGAAGCCCAATCCCACCAGGACTACCCCATAAAGGAGGTCACGGAATCGCCCCTGTCGCGCTGCCCGCAGGAATGCCCACGTTGCCCAGAGCAATACGAAGGTCAGCAGGCCGTCAACCGCGTTACTGCGCTCTACGGCGACTGCTACGGGCATGGTTGCCAGGGCCGCAGCCGCGATTAAGCCAGCCCCAACGCCCCACTGGCGCTTCACGATCGCGTACAGGAGTGGAACAGAAAGTACCCCGGCCAGCGCCTGTGGGAGAGCCAGCGCAAAGCCGTTGACGCCAAGCACATACGCCGACGCTGCCTGGACCCAGAAACCAAGCGGAGGCTTGTCCACTGTAACCGAACCACCTGGCTCACAGGAAGCAAAGAAGAAGTTGTGCCAGGAGGTTAACATACTCTGCACAGTGGCAGCGTAGTAGGCATTGCCCACCCCATATGAACCCAGCCGATAGAAGCGCAAAAATATGGCGAGCACAATCATCAGCCCCAGTCCCCAACCGGCAACTGTGCACTGTCGGAATGCGCCAAATAGCTTTTTGATGCGGGGTATCTCAACGGGTAACACACCCGGGGATGGTGTGAGCCTGTCAGAGACCGCAGCGGGCGACAGCATCGTATGCCTCGCCTGGGGGGCCGGGGCCTTCACAAGCCCGGAGAGGCCTTCGGAGATTTGTTAGCCGTGGGCGGTCGGCCACTACGGGGCTCATCATACAGTCCCTCTAACCCCTTACACCGATATCGTTTCAGCCACTGACGCACTGTAGCCGCACTACAGGTGAAGAGGGCAGCAATCTCCGGCGGACTCTTGCCCTCGTCGGAAAGCAGGACAAAGTGAATGCGCCTGGCGACCCGTCCCACTTCCTGCTGTGCGCGGGCACGCAGGGCTGCGCGCTCCTCTTCGCTCAGACGAATACGGATCATCGGGACTACCTCCTACCAGCGATCTCGACCGGGCAGAGGTTCTCGCTGCCTACCGTGATCATTCCTCACATTGCTACGCTCGCAGTTCCTTCCACTCGCTGCACTCGCTCGCCCCAGCGGAGTATGCCGCTCACGCCTGCCGGCAGCGTCACCTGACCACGCAGCATTCCATTCTGCACGCGCAGTTCAACGGCGATCTCGCCCAGCGGGTGTACCAGCCGCCCACGTGCTTCGGTCAGCGGCCCCAACTGCGGCGCGATCTCGACCTGGCGGAAGCCCGGCGCCGTCGGGCGGATGCCCAGCAACGAAGCGAAATAGTGATAGAGCGGGTGCGCGCCCCAGGCGTGGCAGTCAGAACGATTGGTGTGCGGGTCGCCGTTCTCGTAGGTGGTCTTGAAATCGAGCTGCGTCATCTCGAACCACAATTCCATGCGCTGCATAAACAGGTCCATCCGCCCCAGCTCGCGGCAGGTCTCGAAAAAGTAGTGCATAAAGTAGACAGTGGGCGGCGTCAGGTCGGGCGCGGTGAAGAGATGCTGGGCGATTGCCGCGCGCTGAGCTGCCGGCAGCAGGCCACTGAGAACGGCCAGGCACTGGCTGTGCTCGGTAAAGACGGTGTGCTCAGCATCATCGGCATACAGGCCCCGCTCGGGGCACCAGTAGCGCGCGGTCAACGCGCCGGCCGTCTCCTGTGCCAGCCGGCGCCAGCGTGCAGCTAACTCCGGCTCGCCACAGACTTCCTCCACCTGCGCCGCCCGTGTCAGCGCATAGACGTATTGCCAGTTGAGTGGCCCACAGATGCCCCCCTCGCGCGCTCCGGGCGGCTCGCCCCATCCCCAGGCCGGTACCCAATCCACATAGTTCCAGCCCGCCGGCGAGCGCACCAGGCCGTCCTCGCCGCGCTGCGCGGTAAACGCATCGAGCACCGCACGCACCCCCGGCAACAATGTACGGACAAAGGGCAGATCGCCGCGCCACATCAGATAGTCGTACACCATCGCCGTCCACCACAAAGAGAAGGGCGGGATGAGCTGCCGCAGCCGCGAAGGGTAGCGCGATTGAGTGAACCCGGTGGGCAGGCGCGACCAATTGAACATCTGGAGTGCCTTGCGCGGCAGCCGGTCGTCGCGCGAGATGACATAGGTGAGCAGGCACTCCAGCCGCGTATCGCCCACGTACATCAACTGCTCAAAGTACGGGCAGTCCATATACGTCTCGTGAGCACACATTTGCAGCGCGCGGACGGCGATGGGCATCACACGCTCCAGACGGGGGTCGTCGGCCGCAAATGCGCTTTCCATCTCCAGCGGATAGCGTGTCTCGCGGAAAGTCAGACTCTCATGGTGAGTGGCCGATTGTCGGTCTCGACCAGGATCTCAACGTAACGGCCAGCATGCCACCATAGCGAGTCCAACCGGCGATGCCGGCCACCATCCAGACGGAAGGTATCGCCGATACCATCAGAATCCCACCACATAGCGGTAAAATACTTGCCCTCCACCTCGCCGCGATGGCCTTTATCCCACGTTCTGGGATTGGCGAACAGGCTCTCCTGCCAGTGCATACGCCATAAACCACCCTCCCCGCCGGAGACAACCACTTCCGGGTAGACACAGAAGTAATCCCCCAGGTCCACGATCACCCGCCGACGGGTATGCGGCGGCAGGGTAAGCGAGGCTTCCCCACGCAGGAGCGCTGTCCAGGCGGCCTCTTCATCTGCCAGATGATCAGCAGCGCGGATGGGAATGGCATGGGTGTGCGAGAGAGCCGGTGCGGAGATGTGGCGTACCTGCCCGATGCGGCGCGGTGTATCAAGCATCGGAGGCAGCAGGGCCGGGGTGAGTAAGTGCTCCCAGGGATTAACCTCATTACGCTGCCGGGCGCAATAACCGGGGTGTAGCGTCTCGGCCCACATCCAGCCCCCTCCCATGCCACGCTCAAAGCCCCAGGCAAAGCGTGTGCCGTCCACCACCAGCTTGTGCCCGACGCCGAACGAGCTCAACGGCGAGGTAAAGGAATAGCCCTCCAACTTCTTGACCTGCCAAGGGGCCCGGCCTGTGCCGAGCACATCCCACCAGCGTTCCTCCTCTGGACAGAGCAGGAAGCCCGGCCGCAGGCTGAACTGAGCGAGCGGGGCCAGCTCGCCCAGCGCCCAGACGCGGGCGACGAGCAGGTGCTCACCTGCGTCGAGCGACAGGTCATAGGTCTCAAAGAACCAGTGGCGCGGGTCACCACGCTCCGGGCCGCGCCCGATCCGCACGCCATCAAGGAATAGCTCATAGCGCTCATCGGCGGTGACGTGCACGCGGATCGTCTCCGCGCAGTCGAGCGTGAAAGGCAGGCGAAAGGCGGCGACGAAGGGGGGCTGTGCACCAGGGCAGGCGATCCAGCGACAGGGCCAGGCGCCGACCTCGTTCCAGGCTGCGCCAGGCGGGTAATTCTGAAAAGGCGGTTCGGTGATTAAGACGCGCATCATTCTGCTCCTTTCAACTGGTAAGCCAGGAGAGCGAGGCCATATGGCCTCCTGGCCCCTCGCTATGTAACGCAGCCGTTACCGCGTGGCATATCCCCACATCGTTGGCGTGGACGATGCCATAGCCAGGCCACGCCAGGAGGGGGTTCACCTCACCCTACCCCGATCCGCCGCAGGTACTCGCGGCTGACCCGAATACTCTCCGCCATCGTAGGCCGCTCCGGCACATCGGTCTCGACGATGACCCAACCGGAGAATCCAGCAGCGCGCAGCACAGCGAAGAGTGCCGGAAAGTCCACGTCGCCCTCACCCAGTTCGGTGAACAGCCCGTTGCGGCAGAAGGCATCGTAGTCCCAGCCGGCCTCGCGTCCGCGCTCCACTACATCGAGATGCACATCCTTGAGATGCACCGTCTTGATGCGATCGGCGTATTGACGACAAAATGCCACGACATCTGCGCCTGCCCAGGCCAGATGTCCCGTATCCGGCCCCAGGAAGAGCAGCGCAGGGTCGGTCAGTTCCAACAGGCGTTCAAATTCCTCGGCGGTCTCGATGAGGCTGCCGACGTGATTGTGGAAACAGCTCCTGACACCCTCCTCCAGTGTGATCTCCGCCACGCGGTTGAGCGTCTCGGCGAACTGCCGCCATTCGGCGTCAGTCAGGCCGTCAGCCGGGCTGACGCGCCCCGCCAACTGCTTGCGGTTACGGCCACTAGCCGTGACATAGCTCTCGAAGCCCCCCGTAGCGACATACAGTTCCGTACAACCCACGTCGCGCATAAAGCGTGCCATCTCCCGCGCACGCTTCAGTATCTGTTCGCGCTCCTGGGGACGCCAGAAATCGGCCCCCAGGTAGCCAGGAGCGGGCCGCAGGCCATAGCGTGCCCAGAGCGCGACTGTCTCCTGAGCCGAGCGTCCCCCGCGCGGATAAGCCGGAGCACCTGCATAGCCAGCCTGCGCGATCTCAGCCAAAATTTCCTCCTCAGACGTATGCGCCGGCCAACCGATCTGGCCGCAGCCGACCAGTATCTCGCCCACAAATTCCTCCTGGGTAAAAGCTGTGGTCTGGAGCCAACCCCGCATATAGCCCAGCCTGCGGGAGGGTGCACAGACATCGCGATTATACATCAACTGTATCAGGCTGGAAAGCAAGCGCGGGCTTTGACGACATGGCGATGGTGGTGACAACAATGAGCCGGTTCAAACGACTGGTTGAGGGGCTGCTCTCGCCAGGCGCGTGAATGGTGTACATACCGGGGCTGGCGTTGCCGCTTGCGGCAGCCCACCTGGCAGGGTGGCGCGAGTATACAGGCGTCTTGGCAGCACGCCGCGCTCAAACAGGATTGGCACCGGATACACAGGCACTTATAAGCACTTCCCGGCTATCACCTTGACCACCGCGGTTGAGGGACGATGCGCAAAGCATATGCTGGCGCGGGCCACAGCCGCTCTGGGAGTGTGACGATCAGCCGGCTGTGCTCCTGCGTCCACGGAAGCTGTTCGTCGTGGCCCAACAGGTGGATACGCGCGGTGGGTATGGCGATGAGTGACTCGATGGCAATGCGGGGGGTGCACGGTGTGCCAAGCAGGATGGCATACAAGGCTTCACCTTTCCGGGTGAAGCGGATGGCCGTGCCATCTACTGTGCGCCCTGCGGGCCGTAACCACGGAGACGTATCGAACACCGCTTCGCCGTTCACCGCCAGCCAGTTGCCCAGCCCCAGTAACCGCTCCCGTTGCGCTGGCGGAATCGTGCCATCGGCGGCCGGCCCCACGTTCAAGAGCAGGTTGCCATTCTTGCTCACAATGTCCACGAACAGATGGACCAGTTCCTCGACCGAGAGCATATGCTCTGGCTGCTCTTCCTGGTTGTAGCCGAACGAGTAGCCCAGGCCGCGCGTGGCCTCCCATTTCCCGCGCGTAATCTTTTTGTACGACGTATACTCGGGGGTTCTAAAGTCGAAATGGACGCTGCCGGGCGCCCCGCCGCCTGTTTTCAACGCCAGGCGGGCCATCAGCCGCAGCAGGGTTTTGACGAGCTGATGGTCGGGGATACGGAGTTGGATGAAGCGGTCGTTGACCACACCATCAGGTATGGCGTTGTAATAGTCGGCGAAGAGGCGCTTGACGTCCGCCGCTGCCGGGTAGCCGATGTCGTTCCACAGGACTGCCGGCTGGTAACGGGCGATCAGCTCACGCCAGTGACTCTCGACGTAAGCAACGTATGCGGCACTCTGTGGGATCGTGGTGAAGAGTTCGGCAAAGTCACGGATGGGTCCAGGGTTGAAGGTCCAATCCAGCCCACCGGAGTAGTATAATCCCATACGCAGGCCATGTGCCCGTACTGCCTGAGCCACCTCGCCCACCAGATCGCGCGTGGCATGGTAATCCGGTCTGCGCGGGTTGGGATATGCGCTGGGCCAGAGGAGAAAGCCGTCATGGTGTTTCGCCGTCAGCACGACATAGCGGGCGCCGACCCGCGCGAACAGGTCGGCCCACGCGGTGGGATCCATCTGTGCAGCAGCCTGGTTGAAAAGCGGGGCAAACTGCTCGTAGGGGAAATCGGCGCCATACGTGGCGACATGATGCCGATATGTGGGGCTTCCCTCGATCCTGAGCGAGTTCCCGTACCACTCGGCGTAGGGATTGTGGACGAACCAGTAAGCCCATCCCCTGCGAGCGACGATCTCCTGCAAGTTACCGCTGCACGGCGCCCAGGCGGGGACAGAGTAGAGCCCCCAGTGGACAAAGATGCCCAGTTTGGCCCCGTCGAACCAGGAGGGCAAAGGATGCTGACGCAATGAGCGGATGGTGGGGTAGTACATCACATTTCAGCGGCATAGCGTATCCCCTGCTCAAACAGGACCAATCCCATGTTCCCGCGCTCCCCTCGGGTGAAGCGGGGATGTTGCCAGGGGAACACATGGTCTTCTGGATGGGGCATTAATCCGAGCACATTTCCCTGCGCGTTACAGATGCCGGCAATGTTGGCGATGCTTCCATTGGGGTTGTCCGGGTAACCGACCGGGCCGCCATCCCTGGCCGCGTAAGTCAGCACGATCTGCCCGTTCAGGCGGAGCTGTTCAAGCGTCTCCTCATCGCGCGGCACGAAGCGGCCCTCGCCGTGGGCAACCGGGCAGTAGATACGCTCGCTCAGCCCCTGAGTGAAGATACACCGGCTACCTGGCTGCGGCTCCAGCCATACCCAGCGACACTCGAAACGGTTGGATGCATTGCGCGTGAGCGTCGCCCTGACCCCATCCTCCGGCGGCCCAGGCAACCAGCCGCTCTTGACCAGCGCTTGAAAGCCGTTACAGATACCCAGTACAGGCCTGCCCTCCGCGATGAAGCGGGCCAATTCGTCCTGGAAGAGCCAGCGTAGATCAGAGGCGAGCAGTCGCCCGGCGCCCAGTGCATCGCCGTAAGAGAATCCGCCCGGGAGGATGAGCATCCGGAACTCGCGTAGCCGCGCGGGATTCTGGCGCAGCTCATTCACGTGCACAATGTGTGGCTCGCCACCTCCCAGCTCCACCGCCCAAGCCGTCTCACGGTCGCGGTTAGTACCGGTGGCGTGAAGAATAAGCACCTTTGGCTTCATATCCCTTCCTCACCCAGCCGATCAAAGACCTGGAAGCTCCATGATAAACTCCCCATTCAACAACCAGCACCCCCAGAGACAGGGTGGCCACCACTGGCCAGAGCTCAAAACGCCCCTTCTCCTCCATCCCTCCCGACACCTCCTGCCGCCCGATGTGCAGCACGGCGCGGGGCTTGATGTCGGACTCCTCCTCGTCAAACAGATTCACGGCAAAGAGCGTTTCTGCAGACAGGGGAGCGCCGGAGTGGTCAAGCTGCTGCACCCGGTACACTCCCGGATGGTCGGTAGCGGCAAAGAGCGGGGTGGACTCCTCTATAGGCAGCATACTCTGGGAGCCGTCCGGCGCGGTCACGAGGATCCGGGCCGCCCCAATATCTGGCCGCAGCAGTACCACATCACCAGGATGCACTGACTCAGCTATGGCCGCACCGCCGGTCGGCATCAGCCAGTTCAGCAGATTGGCGGTCAGGATGGGAAAAGCGATCTGGAGCGGGAGATCGGAGTCGTGCAGGCTGAAGGTAAAGACGGCCAGCCTCCTCTCCGGCGACTCGGCAACGTAGAGCAACGGCCCGCCCTCCGCCTCCACCAGCACACGTGCCCCCGGCGGGGGCTCGATGGCGCGTGCCTGCAAGATATGCACCTCTCTCAGGTCAACATAACGCAGGAGCGGATCGTCGCGGGCCACATGCGTGATAGCGGTATCGGTGAAGACACCCCATCCCCTGCCCAACTGTCCCCCGGTCGGTGGAAGGGGTGGAGCGATCAGCCACAGATTCCCGGCCGGCAGCGTGCCGGTGAGCACGCCATCATACACGTACAGGCTATATCCTCCCTGCTCATGCTCCGACGACGGCAGCAGATCCGGCGCCAGCCGCACCAATTCCACGTCGGGGAACGTGCTCAGTGCCCGTTCGAGAAAGAGGTTACCCCTGGAGACAAGGAGCACCCGCTTTGATTGCCCGATCCTGTGCACGGCCCATGCCACATTATCCAGCCCCAGGCTATCATCGGCGATCAGCCGGGCATGAAGGACACGCATCCCATACGGGAGGTCTGTGACAGTCAGGCTGCTCTCGCCACGGGCTGGGATATGGACGCGACGGACATCGAAGGGCACGTCATCAGCCGCCAGCTCAATCAGCACCTCCGTATCCACATCGTCAAAGTTAGCGACACGCAGAAAAGCCTGAGAGCCGGCAGGGCCTGTACGCGTGGCCAGGGCGGTGATCGCGCAATTGGTACTCCTGCTCCCTACCCCTACAAACCGCACTTGCGTGTTCAGGGAGGGGAGTGTGTCGGGCAGCCCGCCATCAGAGGCAATGACCACCTGTGTATGGCCCGGGCTGATCAGGCTGGCGGCCAGTGCGAAAGCAGCCTCCCAATCCGCCGCACTGTTGGTAGGGGCCGCCTCATCTATGACCCGGCGCAGCAATGGACGATCCCTCGTTGCCGAGGCCAGCACGGCTGGCCTGGAGCCGACAGCGATGATTGTGGCAACATCGTCCGGGGCTAACCCGGCAATGATCTCGCGCACCTTACGGCGCACTGCCTCGAAACGATTGGGCGACACGTCGGTGGCCTGCATACTGGCCGAGACATCGAGCAGGATGACCAGATTGCCGCTGAGGGCCACGCGGGTGGTAACGAACGGCCTTGCCAGTGCCAGCGTCAGGAGGGCGAGGATGAGCAGTTGGAGCAGCAGCAACAGGTTACGCCTGAGACGCTGCCAGGGCATATTCGCCTCACGATCGCGCACCAGGCGCTGCCACAGGAGCGTGCTGGAAACCAGCACATCCCGCCGCCGGAGCCTGAGCATATACATCACCAGAATAGGGATACTCAGGCTGGCGAAGACAAGAGCAGTCGGCGATAATAGTCCCACGATAGTGATCAGACCTTGTGGCGTGGTATCACATACCCTGGACTGTGGACAACATGTCTTCTACCCGCCTCGAGGCCAGGCGACCACGAGCGACTCAACTGAGCCAGCAATCATCCGGGCACCCTGCCCACTCCCTGTGTGGATGACCGTGAACCCTGGGGGGCGTCCCCAGGCATGTCCCCCTGTTTCGGCCCCCGGGATGTGCTCCGAGGTGGGAGCTGAGGGGATGATTTCTACTTCCACGCTCATCCCCCAGCGCAGGCCCGGGGGTTGCTCATCCAGCTCAATCACCACCTCGTACACTACGTCACCGCCGAGCGTCGTGGCCTGGGATGCGATCCGCACCACACGCCCAGCGACCTGTACACCCAGCGCCTCGATTGACACGTTGACCTGTTGCCCCACCCTCACTCCCGCCACATCTCGCTCACTCAGGTCGGTGGTTTTGACCTGCAGACGGCTCAGGTCGGCCAGCACAAGCACTGCCTGACCTGGCAACACCGTCTCGCCGGGGCCGATTTCAAGCGCGGTCACCACTCCCGCGAAGGGGGCGCGTAACTTCGCCTCCTCCAATGCCACGCGCGCCGCCTGCAAGGCAGCCTCTGCCTGCGCCACAGCCGCCTCGGCGGCAGCGACCTGGGCAGAGGTGGGGCCGGCTTGCAACAGATCGAGCTGCGCCTGGGCAGCATCCCGTTGCGCAATGGCCGCCTTCACGGCTGCGTCTGCTTCGCGCTTTCGCGCCACAGCGCCCTTCGTCAGCGCTTCGAGCTGCGCCTGCGCTGAGGCCAGCGCCGCATTCGCCGCGTTGAGCGCGTAGCGGGCTTGCTCTTCGATGGGGCCCAGCGCCGGGCAGACACGGTTGCCGTCGGGCATGTCGTAGCACTTCAGCGTCTGGTCGTGGGCCTCCTGGGCCTGGCGCTGTTGGGCCTCGGCTGCCGCTACCTGTGCCCGGGCTGCGGCGATCTCGGACTCGATGGCGCCGGCCAGTTGGTCACGCCGCGCGACAGCCTGAGCGACCGCTGCCTCGGCCGCTTCCACCTGCGCCTGGGCGGCGGCGATCTCGGCAGGGCGCGGGCCTTCCTGCAAACGTGCCAGTTGCGCCTGGGCGGCCTGCAATGCGGCCTCCGCCTGCGCCATCTGCGCCTCCATGGCTGCCGTCTCCAGTGTGACGAGCAGCGCACCCGGCTGAACCTGGTCGCCCACGGCAACGGCCACGCTCTGCACCCGTCCGGCCACCGTGAAGGCCAGGTGTGCCTCCTGCGCCGGCGCGACAACGCCCGAGGCAACCACGCCACCTGCAGAGAAGATGCCGCCTGTAGCCCCCTCGGTCGGGAGCACGGGCGTCGGAGCAGGCGTTACACTCCGGGCGCCGCAACCACTTAACACGATGGCCAATCCCAAAGCCCATAGCCAGCGTTTCATCCTGCTCTCCTCTACGCTTCTGGTGAGCGTACCCCTGCCACATCGTCCGCCACGACCAGGCCATCGCGCAGCGTGATGACACGTCGCGCATACCTGATGACACGCGGGTCATGCGTGGCAAAGACGAAGGTGACGCCGGTTTCCTGATTGAGCCGCCTCATAATCTCCATCACCTGCTGACCGTTGGGGGTGTCCAGGTTAGCCGTCGGCTCGTCGGCCAGGATGAGCGAGGGACGGGCCGCCAGCGCGCGGGCAATCGCCACACGCTGCTGCTCCCCGCCGCTCAACTGGTCCGGGCGATGGTGCGCGCGCTCGGCCATGCCCACCGCTTCGAGCAACTCCATCACCCGCTTGCGACGCTCGGCCGCACCCTGGCCGTTCAGCAGCAGCGGCATCTCCACGTTCTCGTAGGCCGTCAGCGTGGGAATCAGGGCAAAGAACTGGAAGATGAAGCCGATATTGCCGCGCCGCATATCAGCCCGCTGATTGCGGCTGAGGCGGCTGACATCCTTGCCCTTGATGTAGACACGCCCCTCGGTCGGCTGGTCGAGGCAGCCCATCAATTGCAAAAGGGTGGTCTTGCCCGAGCCTGAAGGCCCCACCAGCCCGGTGAACTCACCGCTTTCGATGGAAAGACTGACGCCACGCAGAGCATAGGTCTCAACTTTGCCGGTCCTGTAGACACGTGTCGCATTCTCAACTCTTACCACTTCCATTGAGTGCCCCCTTGTCTTCCACTATTTCTCGGCGCGTAATGCCACGATAGGCTCCAACCGCGCCGCCAACAGTGCGGGATAGAGTGACGCAAGCAGCGTGATGACGAACGCCATTGCGCTCAGCATAATGACGTCCTTCAGAGTCAGATAGGCATAAATGCGCTCGCCGATAAGGATGCCGGTCATCCCAAAATCGCCCAGGAAAATGCCGTGTTTTTGGACGTAAGCGGCGATCAGGCTACCCAGCACGACTCCCATCACAATACCACCCAGCGCCAGGAGACTGCTTTCGGCGAAGAACAGCGCCATGATGCGGCCGGTGCGCATCCCCATTGCCGCCAGGATGCCGATCTCGCGCGTGCGCTCAAAGACCGACATAACCAGCGTGTTAACAATAACCGTGACCGTGATCCCCAGGACAATCAGGTAGAACACGAACATCATCCCGTTCGCGTACTCCTCGAACTCGCTCAGGAGAGCGTTCAGTTGCCGGTAGGTCTTGACCTGGTATGCCGGCCCCTGTAGCGCGGCGGCCACGGCGTCGGTTTGCGCCTGGTCTTTAAGCAGGATGAAGATCACGCTGGCATGATTTTCGGCGCGGGTCATGGCCTGCGCTTTGGACAATGGCAGAAAGAGGGTGCTTTCATCGTAACCAGGGATACCCGTCGAGTAGATGCCGCGGATGACGAAGCGCTGCTCATCCACATCGCCGTTGGCGGTGTTAACCAGCAGGTTCACCGTGTCGCCTGGAGACAGATGCAGTTTCTCGGCCAGCGTCCGGCCCATCAGTAACCCGCCGCGGTCGTCGGGGGCAAGGTAGTCACCGCTGACCATCCCCTCGCGAAAGGGCGCGCTCGCGGGCGAATCCGGGTCAATGCCCACAACACGCACACCGGTGGAGGTAGCGCCGGCAACGACGATCCCGGTAGCATAGAGCCGTGGTGTGGCGACCCGTACTTCTGGCCGGGCAGCGATCTGCGCCGCCAGCGCGTCGGGATTCTCAAGCAGGTCCTCCCAGGCCAGGCTGGTCCGGTCCTCATCATACGAGGCTGCCCACACCTGCAGATGGCCACTGTGCAGCCTGATCGCCGATTGCAGCGAATCGCGCATCTCGCCAGCGACAAAAGCGGCCATAAAAAGCAAGAGCGCCACGCCGCAGGCCAGCGCCAGCATCGAAAAGAATGTACGGCGCCGGTTGCGGCCCAGATTGCGCCAGGCCATTTTGTAGAGCTGGATCATCGTGCACCTCACACGTAATGCAGGGCTGCGGCGGGTTCGCGTCGTGCTGCTTCCCGCGCCGGGTAGAGCGCAGCCAGCGTGGTGATGACCAGCACCGTCAGCGCCCGTTGCGGCAATTTGTCCACCCCCCACGTTGGGTAGACCTTGCCGCTGATCAGAGCCATATACTCGGTGATGCCGGCGAACTGAGAAAAATCCATCCCCACCCGGCCCGAGATGCCGTTGATCAGCAGCCCCAGTGCCACACCGGTCACCACGCCTACGACGCCCATCAGAAAACCTTCCAGCACGAACAGGACGGAGACCTGAGCAGGCCTCAGCCCCAATGCTCCCAGGATACCGATCTCGCGTGTCCGCTCATAGATCGCCATCAGCAACAGATTGAGGATGCCAATGCCAACGATGACCATCATGATCACGCTAAAGAGATTCATCGCCCCGCCTTTGGTCGCCACGGCCTGTTCGAGTTCGGGGAAACTGGTCTGCCACGAGACAATCTCAGCGCCGGCCAGGCTGGGGCGGAGCGCCTCCATCACCGCCGCCTCTTCACCGATCTGCTTGAGCGAGATAGCGATCTCGGTGACCTGCCCGTCCAGGCCGTAGAGGTCTTGCGCCTCGCCCAGCGTAATGTAGACGGTGCGCTTCTCGAGCTCGGGCATGCCGATATCATAGATGCCGACCACCGTCATAGTACGGCTGCGCATCTGCTGGTGCACGTCCCGCCCGGTCAGCGTGAAGCGGCTGCCCACGGTCACATCCATCGCGGTCGCCAGCCCTTGCCCGATGAAGACCACGTCCCGGTCGTCAGGCCTGAGGTAGCGCCCCTCCACAACCTTCTGCGCCACCAGGCTGACAGGAAGCTCCTGATCGGGTTCGACGCCGATAATCGTGACGCCAAACGCGCCTTTCCGCGTGGTGGCGATGCCACCTGTATTGATGCGGCGCGTTGCCGCGACTACCTGAGGCTGCGCCCGGGCCGCTTCAACCAGGGCCTGGTCGTTGAGGAGTGGCAGCAATGGCAACCGCTCGACCGCCGCCCCGTAGCCGGCGGCGTGAATCTGGATGTTGCCTCCCAGCACACGGATAGCGTTGCCGTAAATGGCCTCATTGAACCCGCCGACCATGCCGTCATACCACATCATCAGCGCCATCGTGCCGCTGATGGCAATGACAACAATCAGCGTGCGGCTGCGATGCCGCCACAGGTTACGCCACGCCAGTCGCAGGTATAGTTTCATATGCGATGCTCCTCTTCTAGCCCAATTGCCTTATTCTACCTCACGTTACAGCAAGGGCAAGCTGGGCAAGGATGAGCCTTTGCCCCACGATCACTCATACTGTAACGCCCGCACCACGTCCAGCCGCGCCGCCCGACGCGCCGGGATGAGCGAAGCCAGCACACCAAACAGCAGCCCCACGGCAACGGTGAACAGGATACCGCCAAACGGGAAGTAGTATGGCAGGGTGAACCCCGCAACCTTGAGCGCGCCTATGACCACATACCCCAGCCACAGCCCGGCCAGAATGCCAAACGCCGTGCCGGTGGCCGCCAGCAGCAGACTCTCGGCCAGGATCATGCGCCGGATCTGCCGCCGCGTCGCGCCCACTGCGCGCAGCAGGCCGATCTCGCGCGTGCGCTCAATGACGTTGATCACGAGCGTGTTGACCAGTGCCACCAACGAGGGCAATGCCAGTACCACCACGACCCCATACAGCGAATGCACCGCACCCGCCAGCATGTTGCGTTGCGAGGCGCGCCACTGGGCGGAATCGAACAGCGTAAAGATGGGATAGTCACGGATGACCGCTTCCAGCGCATTGTGCACTGTCACCAGATCAGCTTCCGGCCTCTTGTTCGCCATTAACAGTAAGTCGGTGGTCTGGTGGAAATCCGCTGCCAGATACGCCTGCGAAATGTAGCCGGTTGCTAGTTTAGCGTTCATAAAGTCCATGCCGATGCCAACAACGCGGTAATCCCGTTTCCCTTCTGCCGTCTGGAGTGTGAGCGTATCGCCCACGCGCACGCGGTTCTGCATGGCAAAGATGCCGTTTACGATGATTGCCCGCCCTGCCCTCAGTTCAGCGTAGGCCTGCGCCTCGTCCCCGGCGCTGAAATCCAGCCCCGAGACCTGAGGGAAAGTCACCGGGTCAATACCGATGACCTGTAACGCCGCGCCGTTGGTCACCGACGTCCCCATCCGCAGCGTGGTCACGACGGCGATGCCGGGAGTCTGGCGGATGCGCTCGGCCAGTTCCGGGCCTGCGCCCACGTTGCCGCCGCTCATCAGTAACGACGGTGGCATAAAGATAAAGTCCGCGCCCAAGGTCTTGTCCACGATGCCCATAAAACCGTCCACGATGCTCGAGGCCATACCGGTCGCCATGACGACGATCGCCAGTCCGATCATCAACGCCGAGGCAGTAACGGCGGCGCGGCCTGGTTGGCGTGCCATATTTCCCTGCGCGATCTGCCCCTCGCGCGCAAAGGCGAGTGTCAGTAGCCCACCAAAGGTACGCGCGATGGGCCGGATGAGCGCCGGTGCCACCAGCACCATCCCACCCAGCAGAAACGCCGTCCCCACCAGCGCCGGCCCGACCCGACCGGAGAGCAGTCCCAGCAGTGCCAGCGCGATCAACACTGCACCCACTAGGGCACGCTGGCGTGCTATCCGCTGGTAAGCCTCCCCTACAGTTGGGCGCAATGCCTCCAGCGGCATGACACGGCTGGCGGAGAGCGCCGGCCACAGTCCACCCAACACGGTCATGCCCAGGCCGAGCGCGACCGCGGCGACCATATGTCCCAGCGGTGGCGCCGGAACGTCCAGACGGAAACGTATATACCCTTCCATCATCGGGTTCAACAAAAGCACCATCCCCACCATCAGCATGTAGCCGAGGAGCAGTCCCGCCGCCACACCGACAACGCCCTGTAGCACGCCCTCGGCTAGGATCAGCCCCACGATGGCTTTGCGTGATGCGCCCACCGCCCGCAGCATCCCCAGGTCATGGCGACGCTCGGCAACAACTGCGCGGAAGGTATTGAAAATCACAAACCCGGCCATCATCAGCGCCAGGAGCCCGAACACGCTCAAGGCGATCTGGCCGATTTTGATGCTAGCTAGCAGCTCACTGCCGGGTTCCAGCGTCCCGAGCCTATACCCTTCGCCCAGACGGGCCTGCACATCTGCCTCCACCGCTGCGCGGTCGGCATCCGGGGCAAAGAGCGCCTCGACCATGTTGATTTCGCCAGGCTGGTTGAAGAGCATCTGCGCTGCCGCAAGCGGCATAAAAACCTCCTCGACGCCTGGCAGCACCCGTCCCGCCAGGATGCCGACGATCTCAAAGTCGGTCGTGCCATTCGTCGAGGGCAGGGTGAGCGTATCGCCCACGCCCAGCC
>JAOAAG010000377.1 GCA_026418995.1 Anaerolineae bacterium | reverse complement strand
TGTGTATAAGAGACAGGAGCAACACGTTGCCATCGCCTGGCTGCAGGAAACGCCCCGCCGTCACACTGTAGGCACGTACCTTTTGCGCAGCATCGTCCAGCCCGACGACGGTGACGGCGTTGACGGGAGAACCAAGGGGCAGCATCAGGTTGCGGCGCAAGGAGCCGGAGGCGTGGGCAATTCCGGGGACCTGCCGCACTGTGTCCAGCACTTCAATGCCGAAGCCGCTGCGCGCCTCGCTCGTCACGCTCAGGTCCACCTTGCCCGCCGCGGCCAGCATATTCTGCCGGAACGCTGTCATCACAGCCGGGACCATCCCGTTGACAGCGACGATCATCGCCACGCCCAGGACAATGGCGAGCGTTGTGAAAAACGTCCGCAGTTTACGCCCGGCCAGATAGCGCAGGGCCAGTGTAAATTGCATGACCATCGTGAGAACTCCTGTCGTAAGGCGTGAGGCGTGAGGTATGTTGCACACTGCGTGTGAATACGGAACACGGAGGGCGCAACACGTTATAACACCTCTATCTTTGCCCGCACTCGCCCGGCCTCGTCGCTTCCTTTGCCGTCCAACCGCGTCTCGTCCACGACTTTGCCATCCTTGAGGAAGATAATGCGGTCGGCATAGGCAGCGATACGCGGGTCATGTGTCACCATCAGGACAGCACGTCCCCACTCCTCCGAGATGCGCTTCAAGAGACCGGCGATCTCATCACTGGCGCGCGAGTCGAGGTTACCCGTCGGCTCATCAGCCAGGATAATGGCCGGCTCGGCAACCAAGGCTCTGGCGATGGCAACGCGCTGCTGCTGTCCGCCGGAAAGTTGATCGGGGCGGTTAGACAGCCGGTCCCCCAGCCCCAGCCGGCTTAACCATTCGATCGCCCGGCGGCGCGCCTCCTCAGGCTTCACCCCATCGAGCGTGAGCGGCAGCGCCGCATTTTCGACAGCAGACAGCACCGGGATGAGGTTGTAGAACTGGAAGACAAAGCCGACCTTGCGGCGGCGCAGTTCCGTCACACGGTCATCACTGAGTGTGGCAATATCGGTGCCATCGAGCAACACACGTCCCTCGGTGGGACGATCCAGCCCGCCGATGAGATGCAATAGTGTGGACTTGCCGCAGCCCGAAGGGCCCATCACAGCAACGAACTCGCCCGCCTCCACGCGCAAGTTGACGTGATCGAGCGCAATCACCACGGCCTCGCCGGCGCCGTAGATTTTAGTCAGATTTTCAGTTCGGATGACGCTCATGGCACCTGCCTCCTCTGTTGGTGATGAGCTTACTTTTTGCCCGCGCATATCACATATCCCAGACATTTGAAGAGGTTCTTGATTACCATACGCGAAGGCACCATGGTCTTGATATGCTGGCGGACCTGCGGCTCTGTAATCGTCATCACCGTCAAACGCCAGAGTGCGCGTGTGCGCTCCAACCAATCATGCCGGTCCAGTTCGGCTATCTCGTCAAGCCACTGGCGTAGCATAGTCATGCGATAGGTCTGCATCCTTACATCCGCTAATTGGGCGCTGGTCAACAAGTTACGCCAGCCAGCAGGGGTCAAGAACGTTGGGGCGTTCATCGCCGTGCGGACGAAATCCAGCAATTCCTGTGGTGGCGTCTCGACCCATGCGCACTCGTTGAAGCCCACATATCCGCCTGGCCTGGTCACACGCACATACTCATGTATTGCTTTCGGCTGGTTGGGTACGAAAGCGTTGACCGACTCACTGATGACGGCGTCAAATGTTTCATCGCCGAAGGGGAGCGCCTGCGCGTCGGCCACCCGGCACTCGACCCGCTTCTGCAGTTTGTTTCCCCCCACGCGTTTACTCGCCCACTCCACCATCTCGGGGGAGATATCCACCGCCATCACACGGCAGCCATACTTCCGGGCAAGAAAGCATGGCGTTGCTCCGACCCCGCAGCCGACGACAAGCACGTAACTCTCTGGCCTGATGCAGCACATCAGAGCCAATTCATCTGTGGCACGCTTGCCTCCCGGATGTTTGGTGACACCCCACGAGGATTGCATGCCAAAGTAGGACAGGTCCACGTTGCTGTTCATTATCTTAGCATGTTGCGTTTGCATATCGCGCGACGTACAGCAACGCGATTAGCGTCTCCTGGGTCGCCCGCGCGGCTTGACTTCCGGCTGGGGCAGTGGTTGCCGCCTTACCTCATCGAGACGCGCTTCGACCATGTCGAGCCAGCGCAGATCGGCCTCCAGGTGCATCACTGTCTTGTCCAGCAGCAGGATGTGCGCCAGCTCCGTCTGCGGATCGGCCCGTTGCCGCTGCAACGTAACGTCGTGCAACCGCTGGTAGAGCGCGGCCCGCTGGGTCTGAATAACCTTATATGGGTTGGCCCCATCAACAGCCAGGCTGAGCATCAGTTTCACGAAGAACTCATCGCGTTGATGTTCGCTCCCCACGCTGGTAGCAAACCAGCTTTCGAGTTCAGCACGCCCCGCTGGTGTGATGGCGTAGATCCGCTTTTCCGGCCCACCCTCCTGTTCGACCGCCTCTTCCGTCACCAGGCCACTCTCCTCCAGGCGATCCAGTGTGGTGTAAATCTGGGCCGGTTTCACGTCCCAGTTCTCCTCGCCGCCGACGAGCGCCTCAAACGCCGCGCGCAGTTCGTAGCCGTGGCGCGGGCGTTGGGCCAGCAGCCCCAGGATGGCAAAACGTACCGACATCGTTAATCTAGTCTACAAGTTTATAGATTGTGAAAAATTATAATACGAGTTAGTAGATTTGTCAAGAGCGCAAAAGTACCTTTGAGCCGTTCCCCTGCAGATGAGAATATGTCTGATATCTTGCTGCTCTCCAACATCGTGGTACAATCAGTCCTCGTATGACCGGTTTCAATCCTCAAACCTGTACCACCTTCTCCGCCCGCCTCCTGGCCTGGTTTGCGGCGCACGCACGCGATCTGCCCTGGCGACATGAACGCACCCCCTACCGCGTCTGGGTGGCCGAAGTGATGCTACAACAGACACAGGCGGAAACGGTCGCGCCCTATTTCGTCCGTTTCGTCCTCCGCTTCCCCGATATACAGACGCTGGCGCAGGCACCGCTGGAGGACGTGCTCAAGGTCTGGGAAGGATTGGGCTATTACGCTCGCGCCCGGCATCTGCATGCCGCCGCCCGTGAGATCGTAGCCAGGTATGGCGGCCAACTGCCCGATACCTTCGAGGCACTGCTGGCACTGCCAGGCGTGGGACGCTACACAGCCGGAGCAATTGCCTCCCTTGCCTTTGGACATGACGTGCCCGCTGTGGACGGCAACGTGCGGCGGGTACTCGCGCGCGTGTTCGCTATCCACGAGCCGCTCGCACCTCGAGAGTGGGAGGAGCTGGCCGCGAAGCTGCTCCCCCCAGGACAGGCGGGCCGGTTT
>JAOAAG010000355.1 GCA_026418995.1 Anaerolineae bacterium | reverse complement strand
AGATGTGTATAAGAGACAGCCTTGGTGGTCGTTGAACAGAATATCCACAAGGCGGATCTCGCCCTGGGGCAAATAACGTCCCAAAAGCAGGACCTGCGTGCCGCTGCCGTCCAGCGTGCTCAGCAGGCAACAGGCAAGTGGCAGTTCAGAACGCGCACTCCACGGTGGGGGTGTGGAGACCGACTCCGGGCTACCCACGCGCACGTTCAGTCGCAGGGCAGCGTTTTCAGCGGCATGCCGCACACGCGGGGAAGGGTCGTATGCAGCGCGCTCTTCAAGCAGGGGTATGTAGGCCGGCTCCTTCAGCCGCTCGATAGCGTCTATGGCAGCGACGACCACCTCGTCATGGGCACTGTAAAGCAGCGCGTTCAACAGGAGCAACAACCGCCGGTCTGCAAGCGGGGCCAAGACATCGTGTATGTATCGGCTCTGTCTCTCCGCCGGCCACCTCTCCAGTAACCCGAGGAAGGATTCTGCCTGTTCGGGCTCCCCGATCGTGCTCAGCGTATGCTCCATGGCCTGTTTCATCACGGCGTTGGGGTCAGACACAGCACGACGGAACGTCGCCTCATCAACCGGGGCGCCCAGGTCCGCCAGGGCGATCGCAGCCAGAACTTTTTCCTCATCATTGCGGTTGGGGTCGCGCAGGATTTTGCGCAACGGGGGCACCAGACGGTCATCTCCCAGCTCACGTGCCAAGGTAATTCCTGTGTAGCGCGTCTCCCTATCCGGCGCGGCCAGCATGTGCGCAATCTGATGGATAGCAGCCGCGTCGAAAGCCCGCAGTCTATTGATGATTTCTGTGCCCTCTGCGAGGGTCAGCGTGCCGTTGATAAAACCGTTACGAAACCGGTCGAGCAATGTGGTCAGCTCCTGGTCAGTCCTCTCTTTGCTCACAGATACACCTCCGGGTTCACACAATGAGGCAGCCGCTCGCCACGTAACCCGGCCAGCAAATTCTCTGCCGCGATGAGGGCCATGCGCTCCCTGGTGGTGATCGTGGCGCTGCCCAGGTGTGGGACGATGGTGCAGTTGGGCAGGCTCACCAGCGGATGGTCGGGAGGAAGCGGCTCCGGATCGGTCACATCGAGCGCAGCGGCAGCGATCCATTTTTCCTGAAGGGCCCGCGTCAGTGCTCCGGTGTCTACCACTGGGCCACGGGCAGCATTGATGAGCATAGCGGTGGGCTTCATACGGCGCAGTGCCTGCTCATCAATCAGGTGGTACGTCTCAGGCAGCAGCGGGCAGTGCAGGCTGACGAAGTCGGAGCGGGCCAACAACTCCGGGAGCGGAGCATACGCCACGCTCAGTTCACGCTCCAGCTCCGGTTTGCGGGTTATGTCGTAGTACAGGATGTGCATGGCAAAACCCCGCGCCCGCCTGGCAACCGCTGCGCCGATGCGCCCCAATCCTACAATGCCCAGTGTTGCGCCCCAGACATCGTTCCCCAGCAGGCCCAACGGCTCCCAGGTACGCCATTTCCCGGAGCGCACCGTATCCACCCCCTCGACGATGCGCCTGGCTGCGCTCAGCAGCAGGGCGAAGGTGAGATCAGCCGTCGCCTCGGTGAGCACACCGGGCGTATGGCCGACGGGTATGCCACGGGCAGTAGCCGCCTGCACGTCAATGTTATCCACCCCTACCGCGTACTGGCTGATGACGCGCAGGCGTCCGCCAGCAGCGATCACCTCCGCGTCAACGGGGTCGGTGACCAGAGAGAGCAGTCCTTCGCAATGGGCCACTTCCCGCACGAGCACCTCTTTGGGCGGTGGCATCTCTCCCTCCCAGATGTGCACGTCACAGACCTCCTGGATCAGACGCAGTCCGGCCTCGGGTATGCGGCGGGTCACGTAAACCGGGTAACGGCTTCCTCCCTGACTTCGCTCGCTCACGGCTATCCCTCTCACGTGCGCCCAGCTATGGCGCTAGTATTGCGCAATTGTACCATGGCCTGTAAGCTTGTCCAGTTGCTGGCGGACTACTTCCAGCGAGGCCAGTGCCTCTTCAACCGTCAGCTCGAGAATGATCGGGCCAGCAAACCCGGCCGCTGTCAGGCGGCCCAACAGACGCCCCACGTCGAGATCGCCGCTGCCCAGCGGCTGGTGATCCTGACCATAGCCGATGCGTCGCTCGGGCCCCTGCCAGGGGCCATCGTGCAGGTGCACCTCGGCCAGGCGTCCCAGGCTCTGCTCCAGGGCGTCGAACAGCTCGACGGGCCCAGAGAAGCCTACCAGCACATGCCCGGTATCCAGACAGATGGATAGGTCCAGCTCTTCTGCCAGCTCCAGCGTCAGGTCGAATGGGAACTCGACTGTCTCGATGGCCAGTCGGCGGCCAGGGATGCCGGTCTCGGCCAGCAATATCTTCAGGCTCTCACGCGCACAGTTCTGGAAGTAGTACCGCAGGATGAGGGGACGAGCTGTTTCCGGCAGGCGCATGCGGTAGAACTCAGCGGCCAGCGCCCCGGTGGCATGCAGCACGTACACCTCCGGCTCAAGAGGCCGGGTGGCCTCGATGCACTCGATCAGCGCACGTACTGACCCCTGCCGCACAGGCGTAAGTGGTGTGGACGGCTCAACCGACCAGAGTGGCAGGTGCACAGTATAGGTCAGGCCACGCGCTTCTTTGAGCGCAGCCAGCCGCTCGATGGCGGGCGGGCTGAAGGTGTGGGGCATAAAGAGTACCAGGTCGCCACCCAGTTCAATCAGCGCGAAGCCATGATCGGCCAGCTCCTGCACCAGGCCGGCATGGTCGAAGCGGGCGATGTGTGCTGCTGCATCCTGTGGACGCAGGCCCGGGGGAATCAGGTTGCCGATCTGCATAGCCATAATACCGAAGCGCATGGTTCACCTCCGTAAAGAATTTGAGTATGGTGTCTTGTAATGTAACACCTTGAACATCTGGTGTAGCGGTCTGGCGGAGGTTGTCCTCCGGTGGTGGCTCGGGCGCGAACGCTGAGGTGTTCAGACTCTGTGGGTGGGCGACGGCACTGCCGTCGCCCACCCGGCAGT
>JAOAAG010000331.1 GCA_026418995.1 Anaerolineae bacterium | reverse complement strand
AGCCAGGCCCGCGCACGCCCATATCAGCAGCAGCCGTGACAGCCTCATCTTGAACGGAGCAGCTCCCGTGCCCGCGCCGCCAGACGGTGGGCTCGCTCGTTAAGGGGATGGCCGGTATGTCCCTCCAGCCAGTGCCAGCTTACCTGGTGGACCTGATTCAGCCGGTGGAGCGTGCGCCATAAATCCTGGTTCTTGACCGGCTGCTTATCGGCGGTGCGCCAGCCCCGTGTGATCCAGTCGTCTATCCAGGTGGTGATGCCCAGGCGCAGGTACTCGGAGTCGGTGTGGATGGCGATCTGGGAGGGGCCGCATAGCCCCTCCAGCAGGGCCAGGGCAGCGGCGGCAGCCTGCAACTCCATCCGGTTGTTGGTGGTGTCGGGGTCGTTACCGCAGAGCAACCACTCGTGGTCCTCCCAGCGGATGATCGCTCCCCACCCCCCGGGGCCTGGATTAGGCTCGCAGCCACCATCTGTATACACATCCACCCGACAGGTAGCATCCCCCGCATTGTGTAGACCCGGCAGCGGTTGCATCCGGCACTCCCTACTCCAGCCGCCACACACGCAGATCATCCAGGCAGATGGTGGCGCTTCCTCCCCCGTAAGTCGAACCTCCTATGCCAACCCGGCCGGTCGGGAAGCGGTCGCTTTCTACCTCACCTGCCAGCACGCCGTTGACATAAAGCGAGACCACCCCTTCAACCCGCTGCATGCTGAGGTAATTCTTGCCCACGGGGCTGATGTTCTTGGATGTGGACCAGTCAATTAGATTGTCCTGCCACTCATCGTGCTCCAGAAGAAACAGGGCCAAGGTTTGATTCGATGGGGAAACCTCGAACCAGTAAAGGTTATCACCGTCCGGCCCGAAGCCCAGCCCGCAACTGGCGTCTTCTGCTCCTGAGATAGTGCAGGCCACCTCTGCCACAAACTGATCGGTACGGAACGGTTCATACCACTCCCAGGCCGTGAGGTTAGCGCCCTTGATGAGGATACAGTACTGACCATCGGCAGGCGTCATATATAACACCTCGTCAGTCTCCTCATTGCGTCCCCAGTTGTTCCGATTATCCGAGAAGTCGTCCTCGAAGCGGAGCACGGCATTTTCCGGCAGCGGAGCCATGCCCATCACCGTCCAGCGCTGCGTCCCGGCCAGTTCCACGTTATAGACTACCTCGATGGCGTTGTTGTCTGTATCGGTGACTTTGATGTCGTAAGTACCGGGAGGTATCCCGCCGATCGTGTACTCCTCGCCGGGGTCAATCACTACGTCTCCGAGCCAATCCTCGCCCCAACTCTCATCCTCAGGCGATGCGATGTACAGGTGAGCGATAGTTTGCTCGGAGGTATTGTTGACGGTGAGTGAGGCCAGGCCGACAATGGTCCAGGTCGTCTCCCCTGTGAGCTCCACTTCCCACAGCACCTCAATCTGATTGTCGTCTTTGTCGGTGGCCATGACATCGTAGCGGCCCTCGGGGATGCCCGTGATAAGATAAGTTGAGCCAGCGCGGATGACGTCTCCTTTCAGCCAGTTCTCTCCCCACTCCTGTGCTCCGCTGGGGGAGATGTAGATATGCCAAACGTCAACTCCCGACTCGTTGTGGATCGTTATGGAGGCACCGGTGACGGGTGTCTCGGTGGGAGGGACGGCCGTCTCCGGCCTGGGGGTATTCGTTGGCATCCACGTCGGTGTGGGCTGCGGCGTCGGGGTCGCCCCTTTGCCGCAGGCCAGCGTGGCCAGAAGCACCACGATTGCTGCTAACCCGGTTAAATGTAGCTTGTTCACTTTTACTCCTTATAGTGGTACAGGTGACCTGCTCAGGGCACCTGAATCTTCAAGAACACCGGATCCACCCGGTAGTTCACCATGGAAATTTCCACATCCTCGTGAATGAGCGAGGCATAGCAGTACTGGGGATTGCGCGCTTTGACGTAGTCAACGAAGCGGATGCCACCGGTCACCACTGCCCGTTTACCGGCCGGCAGGTAGAGATGCCCTTCCTCGTCCGTCACCAGGTCCTCCGGTCCGCCGATGGCCCATCGCCAGGGATGGTCCGTAGGGCTGGTCTCGCAGTGGATGCCCACGCGGAAAGCACCTGATTGCTCGTACTCTTTCAGGGTCGCGTAGTTCTGGTCGCTTCTGTAGACGGTGCCGGGCGGGGGGCCACTGGTGCGCAACGGGACGACGCTATCGTTCTCGACCGTCAGCGTGAAGTAGAGTGTCTCGCCCAGTGGAACGGTGCCCGCCGACCACTCCACCTCGCCGTTCAAGATGTAGCCGCGCGGCACGCCGCCGTGTTCAATGGTGAGTGTGCTGGTGGCCCTGGTCCACTGTCCTACCGCATCCCGTGCTTCCATCACCACGGTGTACGTCCCGTTGGGGGGAGGGTCGGCGCCACGGTCTACTCCAGCGTCATAGTCGCATGAATGCCATCCTGCTTCATTGCGCGGGGTAGCCATCTCAGCACACTCGACGTAGTAACGGGCGCCCGCCTCGTCGGTCAGGTAAACCGACCATTCCTCCACATCCTTCTTGATGTCCACGTTGATGGTCGCCCGGTCGGCGATACCATCCCGATTGGGGCTGAACACAGGCGGGTATACACTGAAACCGCGCAGCTCGGGGAGAGCGGTATCGGCCTGGGCAATGGTCAACAGGCCAGTGAAACGCTCGGTGACGCCCTTCGCGTCGGTGGCTTCCACCACCCAGGTGTAGGTACCGTCCTGGAGTACCCGCTTCTCGACGGAGAAGCCCTCGAACTGCTCCCCTGGCAATATGTAGCCGTCCACTACTCCCGCGAAATAGACCTGATAGGGCTCGTCAACAGAGGGGGCATGATGCACCTGGTTACGGAAATAGTAGCGCCTACCGCCCTGGTCCTCAAAGTAGATGGAAACCCTGGCGCTGCGGTTGAGACGGTAGGTGATGATCAGCACGTCTGTATCACGATCGGCGTTAGGTGTAATGCGTTCGGCAGAGAAAGAGACGTCACTGAGCAGGGGCTTTTCCCCACAACCCACCAGTGTCAGCAGGCACCCCAGCGCCAGCCATATGACCAGAATGTACTGCCTACGCAATGGCACGCTCCTCAGTGAAGGTTCGGTACGAAGTATACCATATCTCGGCTTTTGCGCTAGCAGGTTGTGGTGACGGCAGGCTGCCTTGCTGACCGCCGTCCATTTGCCCCCTGCCTTTCCCTGCGGTATAATCCAACCGGAAGTCGGTCAGTCGTATCAGGACACAGCATGCCCAAAACTTACGTAGCCCTTGACCTGGAAACCACCGGTCTGGACCCCGAGCGAGACGCGATCATCGAAGTAGGCGCCGTCAAGTTTCGGGATGACGAGGTGGTCGGGACCTTTTCCAGCTTCGTCAATCCTGGCCGCCCTATCCCACTCTCCATCACCGAGCTGACCGGCATCAGGGACGAGGATGTCGCCCAGGCTCCCCCTCTCCACGAGGTACTCTCCAGGCTTGACCGCTTTGTCGGCCGCTGGCCTGTAGTAGGCCACAGCATCGGCTTTGACCTGGACTTTTTGCGCCGCCATTCTATACTGACCGCCAACGAGCACTTCGATACCTTCGAGCTGGCAGGGGTGCTCTTACCCCGCGCGGAGCGCTACAGCCTGGAGTCGCTGACGAAGGCGCTGGGTATCGAGATGTCCCACGCCCATCGTGCGCT
>JAOAAG010000230.1 GCA_026418995.1 Anaerolineae bacterium | reverse complement strand
TGCGTGACCACCTCCTTCACTTACCGCACCCCGCCGACCGTCGAACCCGGTGCTTGCTTACTTGCCCACGTTCGTTTACGGTGCGCTGACCCTGTTTACGATGCTCGGCGGTTTTTCACCTCGCCCGCCGACGCCCAACGGTTTGCCGCTCAGCCGCGCCGCGAAGCGCAGCGGAGCGGCGTCGGCTGGAGCGGCGGGTTGGGCGGCCCTCGCCAGCACAGAAAGCGGAATTCAAGCGAAGGCTCTCCCGCCCGCCGGGTGCGCGGTGCGCGAAGCGCACGGCGCACAAGCCCATTCGTCACAAGCCCTCTGCCAAGGCCACCTTGCACCAGAGGAAAGGGCGCATGACGGCCTGGAAAGCATCTCAAAGTCGTCGTTCCTCTCTCTGTTTTGCCTACGGCTCTGGTATGAGCACTGGTGAACGGAATGTTCCCGGCAGCGCGCGCGGAACCATCGGCGTCGGCAAGGGCGAAACGAAAAGTGTCTCCGCGCTTGGCTGAACACCAGATGCCCCTGCCCCCCCACCGTAGGTAATGGCGAGGTACGGCTTACAACCGGAGGAATTCTCACGTGTACAGAACCCCCGCCAGTTGGGATCACCCGACGACTCGTTACCAAGTATCCACACACCGTAGTTGGAGTATTGTCCATTGACCCACTGACGCACCAGCTCGGTCACATCAATCGAATACCATCTCCAACTGGCGTGGGGGATAGAGACAGTGCCGTAGTAGTACGTGCCCTCAATATTCGGCCGCGCACTCCACGTTACGCCCCCTTCCGTCCAGGATGAAGTGACGCGGTACACAGCGATGATCCGCGAGGCATTCTTGGGATCGTAAGAAGCGTACAGATACAGCCACAGTGTTGCCCGGCCGATAGGTGTGCCTGCTGGAATCGCCGAGAGGTCGAAACGCGCCAGGCTGCGCGCCACCTTGCCGTCCGGGTTCAACCAGTCGTCATATCCGGCCCACATATCCGCGCGACCACCGTAGTTGGTCGTGGGGTAGCCGGACAGCACCATCGCATCGGCTACGGCGTAGAACGTTGTTGTACTCGGCCACACCGTCGTCTGCTGGGTATTGCTCCAGCCGCTGTCGCCCCACGAGTTGGTCGCCTTCACGCGGTAGTAGTATGTCCTCGGCGCTTTGCCTGTTACCAACCACGAGGTGGTTGAGCCGGGATAGTACGTCACCACGCCGGTGGAGAAGTCGGCGTTGAGCGCCTCTTGCAGAGTGTAGGTACTGGCGAGGTAGGCCGGTTGCCAACTGACGGTGTAACTGGAACTGCCGTTGGGATTGTTGATAGGATTCAGCACCGGCGTATCCGGAATCGGCGGCCAGCGTTTCATCACCAGCGGCAAATAGACGCGATACCGCACGGGCGCAAACCGCACGGCATCGGCGGCCATCATCGCATCCGTCACGGGATTCAGCGGTTGTGACTCCAGCCGCACATAGTCGGTGCCGTACTGGTTGTTGAAATAGTACGTGCCGACATAGACCCAAGATGAAGGGTGATCAACGTTCGGATAGGCCAGTTGGTTCACGGCAGCCCAGGCGCTCTGTTTGCTCCACGGACGGTCGGGTGATTCGGTGTGACGGATCGTGTACTGTGCCGCATCGGTGGTCGCGTGAATATTGGGGACGTAGACAAAGACGTTGTAGCGACCGGGCGTGCCGGGAAAATTCCAGGTGGCCGTGCAATTGCCAGGGTTCTGAAACGGCACATTCCGCCAACGGTGATCACCTGCCCAGCCCGCAGGGGTGCTCACTGTCCAACAGCCATTGGGATTCTCGGCAAAACCGGTATCGCCATCATCCATAGTGGCGGAGTTGGGTTCGTTCTCGTTAATGGGAGGTGCGATGAGAGGAGTGCCATAGGGGTACACATTTCTGTTAGTGATACTGGGGTAACGCAACCAAACGTCATGGCTGGCCAGCCCTGACCAATCTTCCCAAGGGTCACGATGGTTCGGGTCAATCCAGCCATAAGGATTGACGGATCTATCGTCGTTAGGAGGTTCTAATTCAAAGTGAAGATGGGGGCCGGTAGAATTCCCCGTGTTGCCGCTGATGCCAAGGATACAACTAAACTCGTCAGTCTCGCAGACGTTCTCATCGCCGTACGCACCCGTAGGACGCTCATATGACCATACAGGGTATCGTAGTTATTGCTGTGACGCATATAGACGTACAAGCCCAGTCCCGCGTCGGCCCCGCTATGGCTAGTCGGCTCGTTCCACCCGGCGTAGACAACGTCTCCGGGTGCCGCTGCTCGCACCAATTCGTACTCTAGGTCATAGTCAATGCCGTTATGTGCACTGTAGCATCTGTCTCTTATACACAT
>JAOAAG010000189.1 GCA_026418995.1 Anaerolineae bacterium | reverse complement strand
GGCGCAGAACTCGTGCTATCTCCCTCCCCGTCCCGACCTGCAGGTGAGCAAGGTGGGACTCCCGGAGGTCAGGGCAGGCCAACCTATCACTTATCTTATTACGGTCGAGAACGTCGGGCGGGCCGTTGCCGCCAGCGTCGTCATCACTGACCACTTGCCCGCAGGCGTCAGTTTCATCACCCAGACCAGCCCCTGCACTTTTACCGTGGCAGGGAGCACGTTAACCTGGGAAGTGGGCGAAATGGGGCCTGCCTCGCAACTGACCGTTACCTTCGCCGGGTTGGTGAGCGAGAGCGCCAGTGGCCTGCTGGTCAACATTGTCGCTGCCACTACCGCTAGCGCAGAAACGTCGGTGAGTAATAACATCGCCGCCTGGACTGCGCTTGCCGTCGCCGTGTACGAGCCGCTCGCTGTGGTGATCAACGAAGTGGCGTGGGCAGGGCACTCCGGTCTCGCCAGCGACGAGTGGATCGAACTGTACAACACCACACCCATCTCGATTGACCTACGTGGCTGGACGCTGGCCGCGGACGACGGCACCCCTACCATCAACCTGAGTGGTGTCATCCCCCCTTACGGCTACTACCTGCTGGAGCGCGATGATGACACCACGGTAAGCGACGTCGCTGCCGACCTGATCTACACCGGCGCACTGGAAAACGCTGGCGAGGTGCTGACCTTGCGAGATGCCGCCGGCACCGTCATTGACACGGCCAATCAGGATGGGAGCGGGTGGCCTGCCGGGGTGACCTACCGCTCGATGGAGCGCCGGGACCCCACCGCCCCCGACAGCGCTGCCAACTGGTGTACCAACGACGGGGTCACCCGCAACGGCCTGGATGCGAACGGCAATCCCATCAACGGCACTCCGAAGGCGCAGAACTCGTGCTATCTCCCTCCCCGGCCTGATCTGCGGGTCAGCAAGGTAGGGCCTATGGGGGTCAGAGCAGGCCAGCCGATCACCTACCTCATCACAGTAGAGAACATCGGACGGGCCGTCGCTACCGGTGTCATCATCACCGATCGGGTGCCTGCGGGAATGGAAGCGGTACAACAGAGCAGCTCAGGGCCGTTTGAGTTCGCGCAGCCTGTGCCTGGGGTACTGGTATGGAGCACCGCAGTGCTCACGGAGACAGCGCACATCTCCATCACTGGCCGACTCCCCCTCGGTTCCGTCGGGCTGGTGACCAACTCTGTGATAGCTACGGCCACAGCCGAGCTGACGCAGGAGAACAACTACGCCAGTTGGGCTACTTACATCCACCCGGTTGCGACTGTTTACCTGCCGGTGGTGCTGCGTAACCACATCTCTTCGCCCTCGCCTCCTGCTTATGTGCTCATCGAGGCGGTGCTCTACGATGGCCTGCAGACCAATGACGTGGACGAGGCCGTGCTTTTGCTCAACGGTAGCCACCAGAGCGTGGACCTGAGTGGCTGGAAGCTGTGCAAGATGGGCACCAGCGGCTGGAGCTGTGCCAACCTGCCGGCTATCAAGCTTGCGCCGCAGCGCAGGCTCTGGCTGGCCCGTAACGGCGATGCCTTCCGTGCCTCGTTCGGCTTTGCACCGGACCACGTGCTTTCCGGGTGGCCGCTCCTGACCAATAGCGGCGACGAGGTCGTGCTTTTTGACGCTGTGGGCACCGTACAGGACGCGCTGGTCTATAAAAACGGAAGCGTGGGTATCGGAGGATGGAGCGGTCAGGCGGTGTGGCCATATATTGGCTCGTCCGGCTTTGCTGAGGCCGGTCAAATACTCTATCGCATTCCCCATGAGATAAGCGGCCTGCCCTATATGGACACTGACACCGCGGCTGACTGGGCGCAGCGCCAGGATAACCCCTGGGTAGGGCGGAGGGTACGCTACCCGGGGTGGGACCTGGAGCAGTTCTCCCGGCCAGCGCTTGCCGCAGGCGGTGTGGTAACCGTCGGCATAGCGCCGGATAACGCCTATCAGGTGGTGCTGGAGCACATCAATGCGGCCAGGCGCACCATCGAAGCGGAGCTGTACACGTTAGAAAGCTACCCCCTGGCTATGGCACTGGTGGAGAAAGCGCGTCAGGGGGTGAGCGTGACGTTGCTGCTGGAGGGGGACCCGGCCGGCGGAATAAGTCACCAGGAACTATGGGCCTGCCAGCAACTGCATGCTACTGGCTCCGCTCGCTGTTACTTTATGGTCAATTCCGACGCGCCCAGAATCTACGACCGTTACACCTTCCTGCACGCTAAATTCATCATCGTGGACGGGGAGCGTCTGCTGGTCAGCTCACAGAACCTGACCCACGGTGGGTTGCCCGGCGATGACAAGGCGAACGGTACCGGCGGGTCACGCGGTGTCGTGCTGGTAACCGATGCGCAGCCAATCGTGGCACGGGCGTCTGAGATATTCCGCGCCGATTGTGACCCGGCTGCCCACAGCGACATTGTTCTGTGGAGCGTTGATAACCCGCTGGGTTACGGCCCTCCGCCCGCAGGCTTCACGCCCGACCTGGGAAGTGACTGGATTACCTGCACTGTGCAATTCACACAACCGCTGAGGACGGTTGGCGATTGGTTCGAGCTGATCACAGCGCCGGAGTCTGCCCTGCGCACTTCTGACGGGCTGCTGGGGTTGCTCGCTAAAGCCGGTCGGGGGGACCGTGTGTACGTCGAGCAATTGTACGAGTATCCTCACTGGGGGGACCCGATCAGCGCTCCCAACCTGCGGCTGGAGTCCTACATCGCTGCTGCCAGGCGCGGGGCGACCGTGCGCATCCTGCTTAACGGCGGCAAGTTTGAGATCGAGGGCTTCTCGCTGACGAACAACGTCGAGGCTGCTGCTTACGTCAATACCATCGCCCGGAACGAGGGGTTGGACCTGAGCGCCCACCTGGGCGATCCCACCCATTACGGCATTCACAACAAAATGGTGCTGGTGGACCTGGGAGCGCGGGGCAAGTACGTCCACCTGGGCAGCATCAATGGGAGCGAGACCTCCAACAAAGTCAACCGCGAGGTGGCGCTCCAGGTGCGTTCTGCGGCTCTGTTCGACTACCTGTACCGGGTCTTTGAGTACGACTGGAACGATCAGCCGCCGTTCAGACGGCCGCTGATCAGCGAGGTGCTCTACCGACCGGCCACCAACCCTCTGAGCGGGGAGTGGGTAGAGCTGTACAATCCCACCGCCATGCCTGTGGACCTCTCCGGCTGGTATCTGGGCGATGTGGGGCCAGGCGGGGAGTACGGAAGCGGATTGTACCGTTTCCCCGCTGGAGCGGTGCTGCCGCCTGGGGGAGTCATCGTCATCGCCCAGCAGGCCGCCGACGTCGGTTTCAGGCCGGATTTCGAGTTCCTGCTCGATATGTACCGGGACGATGCCGGTGTGCCCAATATGGTGCCGGCTGGCAACTGGGGAGGGTTCGGGTTTGCGCTGGGCAACGAGGGGGATGAGGTACTGCTGCTGAATGCAGAAGGAGCGGCAGTGGACGTGGTGGTATACGGTCAGGGCACCTATCCGGGCGTGATCCCCCATCCGGGCGGGGTCAACGCCGGCCACTCGCTGGAGCGGCGCCCGCCTGAGCAGGATACCGATGATTGCAGCCGGGACTTTTTCGACCGCTATCCGCCGACGCCGAGGAGCCTGCCCTAGCTTTCCTGAAGGTGACAGTCACTTTCTAAGTGACTGTCACCTTCTTCCTCTGCCCCTGGCGCCAGCGTTCCGGTAGTGACGTGTCTTCTGAGCACACGGTAATAGTCGAAATCCCTGGCGACGACCGTGTCCGGGAAGATGGCCCTTGCCTCCTCGAGGATTTGCCCCTCGTGGTAGCGCCGCGATATATGGGTCAGCACCAGCCGGTGCACCTCCGCCTCCAGTGCCAGCCGCGCGGCCTGGGCGGCGGTGAGATGCCCAAAACGGCGGGCCATATCCGCTTCCGCCCGCAGATACGTAGCCTCTATCACCAGCATATCCACGCCATGCACGGCTGCCACCAGGTTATCAACCCGGCTGGCATCCCCCACGAAGGCGAGAGAGGCCCCCTGCTGCGGGGGGCCAAGCACGTCATCAGGGTGGATGACCCGCCCGTCGGCCAGCGTCACCGACTCGCCTGCGACCAGGCGACGGCGCTCCGGCCCACGTGGCACCCCCAATGCCTCTGCGCGCTCATTGATGAACGGGCGGCGTGGCTTCTCGCGGAACAGGTAGCCCAGGCAGGGCCCACGGTGGATGACGGGAAAAGCCACGACCTCGAAGGTCTCGTCCTCCAGTACAATGCCAGGCTGCACCTCGATCAGGTCTATCTTGATCTGAATCTCGCCCCCGCGTAGCACCACGCCGTACAGCAGGTCGCGCACCCGTTCCAGTGCCCAGGTGCCGCCGTAAATCTCGATATGGTCAATCGTCTCCCACCGGGCGAACGTGGAGATCAGCCCGCCTAACCCCAGGATGTGGTCGAGGTGCCCATGGGTAAGGAGGATTTTGTTCAACCGTTTGAAACCCAGGCCGCTCTGCAGAATCTGCCGTTGCGTCCCCTCCCCGCAGTCCACCAGGAAGCGGTAATCCCTGTACATCACCACCTGCGCAGAGAGGCCGCGGTGCACTGACGGAGCAGACGCTGAAGTTCCGAGAAAGACGAGTTCGATCACTCCCGCCCCTCCGTGACGATGAGTACCCCCGGCACTCCCAGCTCTCCTTCCACGACCACTTGCCGCTCCAGGAACTGCCGGACCACCCAGGCGTTGGTCAACAGATGCTGCGACACCTGGGCCGTGTACACACGCGATTCCCCGGCTGCCAGGGCAGCCGGCAGGACCAGTTGGTCGGCCAGGTGGGGGTCGGCAGGGGCGGGAGTGCGGTGATAGTGCAGAAACTGTTCGCAGGCTTCCTCGGCCACGCGTTCGGCCGGCAGCCCTTTGCGCCCGTAGGCGGTGAAGCCGGCCCGTCCCCCGGCGTACACAGCGCACAGAAAGATGCCCGCGCCGGGCCCAGTGCCGGAGAGGCGACGTGGCTCCAGCCTGACTTGGTGGCCTGGCAGTCCCGCGGCGGTCAGCACGCTGCGGGCACGGTCGGCCATACGCTGGGGGATGTGGGCGGGCAGGTTCATCACCGCCGCGATACCCCATACCTGCTGAAGCGGCCCGCGCTCGACGAGGTGGAGCGGGCGGAGTGGGCCTTCATGCCCCACGATATGAACCTCTATCTCCCCTCCACCTGCCGGGTAGAAACCCCACTGCTTCAGCTCGATGCGTACTTCCACTCCCATAGCCGTCAATTGGGGAAGGAAGACATGCTCCAGGTAAAAGACCGAGGGGGCCCAGGGCACATGCGTCCCACCCCGCAGGGTGAGATGCGACTCGCCCCGGGCAAGGGCCAGGGGCTGCAGGATGGTCTGGAGTACCAGGCTGACGGAGCCCGCGCTGCCCGCCCGAGCTACCTCTGTTACGTCAAAAGCATAATGGCCAGGGCGAGCTGGACCTGCCGGAGCGAAGGTGAGTGTCTGCGACCCCAGCTCGGCCCCCGCCACACGTGCCCCGCAGATCGTCGCTGCGGCCTGTACGGCGGTCAGGTGTTGAGGACGCAGGCCGGGCTCCTCCCGCCCGGCGCGGATGTGCTCAATGCGCACCGGACGGCCGGTAAGGATGGAGAGGGTAAGGGAGGTGCGCAGCACCTGTCCTCCGCCCTCTCCGTAGGAGCCGTCAATGACCACCAGGCTATTGTGCATATCTCCCCTGCTGAAGGTGACAGTCACTTCCGAAGTGACTGTCACCTTACAGTTATCTGAACTTTCTCCATAGCGCGCAGTGCTTCGTAGGCCGGGCGCAGGCGCGGCTCGCCCCGGCCCGGCTCGGTGATTGCCCACCAGTATTGCTCGTCCTGCTCGGTCCAGTCCGGGTTAGCGATGGAAATCACGATCATCGGGCCGATCCAGGGTGTCCAGTGCTCGTAGGCGTAGCGAAAGGCGCGCACCAGGTAAGCGGCCTTTTGCTCCTCGGTGACGGCAAACCACGCATAGCCAGGGTGGATGGGGTCACTTGTCCACCCCATCTCGAGGACAGCCACCTGTTTGTCTTCATCGCCGTAGCGCACCATTACCGCACGCGCATCTTCGACGTGACGGAAACAAAAAAAGCGATGGCCGCCATGCTTCGCTGCCACCTCGTCGGGTGAGATTTCCGGAGGGTAGGCGAAGCCCGGTGCATGCACGCCCAGCATATCGAAATAGGGTGCTGCGCCAGCCTCGTACATCGCGATCAGGTAGTCAATATCCGGGATAGCCTCAGGAGGGCCGTTGCCTGTCGGCGCTAGCCCGGCTGAGATGACCAGCGCATTCGGGTCGGCGCTTTTGATGCCGATGTAGCACACGCGCAACAGCTCAACGTAACCTGCCGGGTCAGGCGTCCGACCTCCCCATTCGCGGGCCAGGTTTGGCTCGTTCCATACCTGGTAGGCGCGCACACGCCCCCGATAACGCCTGGCCAGTGCATGGCAGAAATCCCCAAAATCCTGTGGGTTCTCCGGCGGGCCGTTATCGGAGTGGGTGCCTTCGGGCGGAACGGCCCACGCTGGCTCACGGTCGAGGCGGAAGATGAGGTTCAAGCCCAGGCTTTCCGCATCGGCGACGATGCGGTCGGTGAAGTACCAGTTGTAAGCCCCTTTGGCCGCCCCTTCTACGTCCCGCCAGCTTACCTGCTGCTTGACCCAGGTGAAGCCGGCATTGGCGATCAGGTGCAGATCACGTTTGGCCATATCCTCGTGCCACCAGAGGAAAGCTTGCATCCCATACTCTGGGGAGGCCACACGCGGGCGGGGCCAGGCGGGCCGTGTACCCCCCGGCAGCGAGAACAGCAGACATACGACCAGCAGCGCGATGCCACAGGGGACACGCCTTACAAACAGGGATAGGTGGTGCATCGGTAGGCTGGGTTAAACTGTTAAACCTCCCACAGGTGACGGATATTCACAGGGTGCTATCCCAACGAATGGCGGAACCTGCGGGAGGGTATATCAGGTCAGGGCTTTTCCATCGCACCGATCGCGCCGTAGGCCGGGCGGGCCACCCCGCGAAAATCGAGAATGCTGTAGGGGGCGTTGGGATCGGTGGGGCCAATCCCATCTTTCTGGGCAAAATCCAGGTTCCACAGGAAAGCCAGGCGCACAAAGCCCCACTGGCGCATCAGTTGGAACGCCTGTACATCCCACTGGGCCTGCTCTTCAAGCGTATTATCCAGAGCGAACTCGAAGCCCGGTGGATAGCCGTCGAAGCCCTCAGCGCTGGCCCAGCCGAACTCGGTGACGCACAGGGGTTTATCGCTGCCGGCGGCCTTGATGCGCTCGTGATATCCCCACAGCGTGGATTTGAACGACCAGCTATGATCGGGGTTATCGAACGGGCCACGGAAATGGGCGGTGGGGTCGTTGTACCCTTCATCCCAGGCCACATCAGGCGGCATATTGATGCCGTTGTGATGAGCGCCCACGCAGTCGCAGTAGTTCAGGAAACCGGCGGCGATCATCCGGTCAAAGTACTGGAAGTCATCCATGTAGATGATGCGATTGGGGTTTTTGGGATCGGTAGCGGTAGCGCCCACCGGCGAAAGAGCGCCACTGATGACAATGATGTTGGGATCGCGGCTCTTGATAGCCTGGTAGGAAAGCCGCAGCAGCTCGACATAGCGCTCCGGGTTGATGCCCTCGGCAGTGTCCCATTCGCGATCCAGGTTTTGTTCGTTCCACACCTCGATCGCATGGATGCGCCCACGGTAGCGGTCCACCATCCGCGCCATAAAGTCGGCCAGCAACGCGAAGTCGTCGGGAGGGGCGCCTTCCACATTCTCGTCGAAATAGGTGCGCGACCAGTGGGGAGCATCCACCACACTGAACATGACTTTGATCCCCCGCTTATTGGCCGCTTCCACCACCCAGTCAAAGCCGCTCCAATCCATCTGGTTGGGGTTGCTCTCGAAGACTCCCCAGCGCACCTGTTGTTTAACCCAGCCTAACCCCAGGTTTTGCACCTGTCCCATCGTGTAGTCCGCGTCTCCCACCACCCCGTGGACGGCGATACCGTAGCCAAAGACTTCCTCTATTGGCGGGATGGTGGGCAGGGGAGTGGGTGTTGCGAGCGGTGCGGTCGGGGAGGGCGTCGAAGTAGGGAGCACCGCGTTCGGCTGATAGTGTGGTGTGACCTTGCGGTTTTCTCTGGCGGCAGGACTGAACCATCCGAACCACGTGCACGCCAGCCCGATGACAATGAGTATAAGCCATGCTAGGCCGATGATGTAGAGGTGTTTGCCTCCTGCCCCCCGATCGTCGTAGGAGAAATTCATGTTGACCTCCTAGCGGGTACCGAGTATTTTGTGGAGCGCTTCGCAGGCCGGGCAGCTCCCATCGGGGCGGATGATGGCATACCCGTCCTGCGGGTCGTAGCCGTAGCGCACAAAATCAATGTTCCATACGATGATGCAGCGCACCATACCAGTTTGGATGCTCAACTGCACCGCCTCAGCCAGCCAGGCAGCCTGCTGAGCGTTGTTCGTGCCCCGCGCCCAGCCAAAGGCGTCTGAGAACGGCGGCACACCTTCCTGCGAGGCGTAGCCCATCTCGGTGTAAAAGAGTTTGCGCGTGCCACGGAAGATGTTGTAGTAGAGCTGCGTCTGGGGCAGGAAGTACCAGGAGTGATGCCGGCTGCCGTTGTCGCCCGGGTGGCCGCTTGTCGCCGAGGGCGGCGTGGCGCCGGCATTGTGGTGCGCACCGATGTAGTCCATGCAATTGGCTGCGCCGGCGTTGAACAGCCCCTCCATCCAGGGTTTGTCGTCGCAGCCGTTGGGACTACAACCGCCGAAATAGCCGGTCGGTGCGGGCGCTGCACTGATGACAGCGGTCTTCGGATTCGCCTTCTTGATGGCATTGTACGCGGTACACAGGAGCTTCGTGTAAGCCTGTGGGCTGATGTAACCGATCTGCCACTCCCGGTCTATGTTCGGCTCGTTCCATACCTCGATAGCATCGGCCCCGGCTCTCGCCAGCGAGGCCACCCAGTCGGCAAACTTCTGTTCAAACCCCGGTTCCACTACCATGCTGGGTTTCCCCAGAGCGCTCAGTTGAATCTTGAAGCCATTAGCGTGGGCAGCCTGGATGATACCGGTGGCGTCCTGTGCATAGTGGACCTGCACTTTGGACCACGTCATACCAGCGTGGTGCATCAGATTGGCGTAGGGGTGGCTCAAATCTCGCACGTGCCCTCCCAGCTCGAACCCGCCGCTGCTGACCGGAGCTACGACAGGCATCGCGGTGGTCCCCTCGCCGACCACAATCACCACCGTCAGGTTACCACCGAAGGGCCCTTGTGTTGTCTTCATTCTCCAGACACCGGTGTAGTTGCCGTCTTCGGAGGGAGCTTTCATCTTGACGGTTACTTCGACTTCTTTGCCCGGTTCCACCGCTCCCACAGGAACACTATCCGGGGCGTCCAGCTTGGCCCCGCTCACGAATGCTAGCACTGTATCTTCCGGCCAGGCGCAGGTGCCGGTGTTGCGCACCAGCCATGTTTTGTCGAATTCCTTGCCCTTCTCGAAGCGGGTGTTGTCGGGCACAGTGACATCTTTGACCCAGCGAGCGTCCAGGCACTCTGCCGGGGTCTCGCCTCCTCCCACCGGCTGGGTAACCGGGGGCGTGGTGGTTTCCTGAGAACCGGTGATACTCCCGGTCGGGGTGATCACCGGCGTGGGCTCCGGTTGGGGCCTGGCAACGACAATGGGCACGGAGCCGTGGTCGAATCCAGCGATGGTGGCCTGTACCTTGTACTCCCCCTCCGCTGCCAGCACGACCCAGGTGTAATCGGGTTGGGTGAGCGGCGCGACCTGCCGATCCACCGTCGCCTCCGGGCTGGTCACCGTCCACACCACCTCCGGCAGCGCCCCACCGGCTGCCCCACCGCCACTCCGATAGGCCGCCACCGCCTCCGACACCCCGGCAGCATTCCCTGGATCGAGCAGCCCTTCCACTGCCACGCCTCCAAGATGATAGCGCCGTGCCCACTCCAGCTTGCGCCCCAGCAGCCCGCCGCTCCCCAGCCATACCGTGCGGATGCTCCCATCCGCGCCCGCGTACTCCAGCCGATAGGTCGGCACACCCTCCAGGTAGGTGATGCTCCTGACGCTTCCTTCCAGCCC
>JAOAAG010000139.1 GCA_026418995.1 Anaerolineae bacterium | reverse complement strand
CTCGTCGGCAGCGTCAGATGTGTATAAGAGACAGACATAGGGCTGGCCGGTGGTCGCTGCGATGCTCACCGGCGAATGCATACCCAATGGTAGCTCCAATTCCTGGGCCTTAATGTGCTGGCTTCTCTCACCGGCCACCTCCTGCAGTATCAGTAACTGCGACTCGGCCTCTAAGAGAAACACACTCACGTAGTCGAAGCCGAGAAATGAGCGGATGGTCGTGGTAGCCTTTTCCAGAATGACGCTTATATCCAGGCTGGAGGAGATCGCGCGTGCCAGCTCGGCGACAAGTGCCAGGTCGCGGGTACAGACCGCCACCTCGGACTCCATATTGGCATACAGGCTGCGTAACTCGGCTACCATCTTGTTAAAGACTCTGGTCAGGCGGCCTATCTCATCATCGGTGCCGATGCGTAAAGGACCACTTATCAGGGCCACCTGCTGGCTCAGGTCTCCCTGCGCTACAGCCTCCGCCGCGTTCGCCAGTTGTTGTATCGGCTTGATGATCGAACGGGTCACTACAACGCCCAGCAGGATGAGCAGGAGTGTGGTGACGATCATGCTCCCGGTCATCACCACCAGCCCGGTGTGTGTGACCCTGGTAACTTCGGTCAGGTGACGCACCAGCACCACTTCGAGAGACGAGGCCCCGACGGGTATGAAGATACGTCTGGTGTAGTAGCCACCACTCCGACCGTCCGGCAGATCCAGCGGCAGGTCGCCATGTGTGGAGATACGGGCACCCTCGAAATTCAAGCCCAGGTCGGAATGAAAGCGGTGGGCGGCGGCCAGGCGGCGTAACTCCGCTTCCATATCCAGGCCAGTCACCACCGTGCCAAGGCCTTCATGGATATCCACACGCTTGAGGAGCAGCACCCGCCCCCGGACAACCCGGACGACCGGCCCTTCAGTATCGAGTGTGCCGAGCAACAGCGGTTCGTGGGAGAGGCTCGCTTGCATCAGGTTAACACGCGGCTGTGCCCGTTGATCGTATATCTGCACCACGTCCAGGTTAAGGCGGCTAGCCACGAGCACCGCCCGTGAGTTCAGCTTCTCCAGCGCCGCGGGGCCCAGCGTCTGGATGGCCGAGAGCACATCCGGGTCACGGGCAAGCATGTTGGCACCATCGGTGACATTCCCTATCCGACCGATCAGAGCTTTTTTTAACAGGTCCATCTCCACTCTGGCCTGCTGGGCCAGCAATTGATCCTGGGTCAGTATGGTGCCCGTCGCGAATGCGATAATGCTGCTCAGCAAAGCGATCAGCATCAGCCCGACGATGGGCCATAACAACTTGCTCCGCAGCGACTGACCCCGCCATCGCCGCTGCAAGTCGTAGATCAGTGTCCCCATATCCTGATTGTGGTTACCTGAGTGGATCCTAACCCCGCCCTCTCTCCTTCTACCTAACCTATCACATGCAGTGCCAGAAGTGCAATGGCGCACCCCAGGAGCGTACCGGCGATCGTTTGCGCTGGGGTGTGGCGTCGCAGACGCACACGTGACCAGGCGATGAGCGGTAGAGCGATCACCAGCGGAAGTAGTGTGCCTGCCAAACACCCGGTTAATGTCGTCACTGTAGCTGCGGATGAGCAGTGTACGCTGATCTTCCACCATAACGTGATAATGAACACCAGTCCCATCTGCACCCATAGCGCGCCGGCCAACGCACGCATCTGTGTCGGTGCTCCGCTTACCGTCAGCGCTGCCCATGCCAGCGCGCCACACAGAAGGGTGAACAACATGGGTTTCTTTCGCTGCTCGCGCAATTGTACGTCCAGGTCCGTTACCTGCCCGCGCCGCACCAGCCAGACCAGGTACGCCAGCGGGATAACAATGGCCAGCAAAGCATAGACACCGGCCAACGCCCAGGCGTGCGTGGTCGCTGCCACCACGATGAGAGCCACCAGTGAGAGCACCGGTGGGCTGCCTGCCTGTGATATGAGGTAGGCGATACGCCCGCCTGGCACGCGGGGAAAGCGATCGGTGATCGTAGTCGGGGCAATCCGCTCGGCCCACGACCCTGCAACGCCCACTGAGCTGTAGAGTTCCATAGTGACCTCCTGCTTGATCAAGGCTCTTTCAGTATAAGGAAGGTGTGTTAACTGTCGTTTAACTCGCGGTTAAGGCTTGTTAAAGCCAGGTAACCTGTGCCAGGGCACAGGCGTGGGCCTGTGTTCAGGCGATAAGGAGGGAGAAAGCTCTGACGTGCTCTGCGCCTGCGGGAGAGGACACGCCTGCGGAGGAATACGGGGTCAGATTCGGTAGCGATAGAGCTAACGCTTGCCAGATACGGGAAGGCGAGATCCGCTCGACCTCGGCCCCGCCACACCCCTTCGGGCACGCCTGTGCTACATCAGCCAGTCAGGCCCCACCGATTCGTGATGGGCAGCCGCCTGTCCCGCCCAAAGGCACGTGGGGTGATCTTGATGCCCGGGGGAGACTGGCGACGCTTATACTCGGAGCGGTCCACCATACGAATCACCCGCGCGACCGTCTCCCGGTCGAAACCCAGCGCCACGATCTCTTCAGCGCTGCGGTCCTCCTCGACATAGGCCTGCAGGATTGGGTCGAGTATCTCGTATGGCGGCAGGCTGTCGGTATCCTTCTGGCCGGGGCGCAGTTCCGCCGTGGGTGGACGGGTGAGTGCCTCTTCGGGAATCACCGGTGATTGGGCATTGCGCCACCGCGCCAATTCATAGACCAGCGTTTTGGGCACGTCCTTGATGACGGAAAAGCCCCCCGCCATGTCGCCGTAGAGCGTGGCATAGCCCACCGCCATCTCGCTCTTGTTCCCGGCGGTCAGCGCCAGCCAACCGAACTTGTTCGAGAGCGCCATCCAGACGGCGCCGCGGATGCGGGCCTGGATGTTCTCCTCGGCCACGCCCGGTTCGGTGCCGGCAAACGGCTCGGCGAGCATGGTCAGGAACGCCTCAAAGGCCGGCTCGATGGGGATGGTGATCAGGTGGATGCCCAGGTTGGCGGCCAGACGCGCTGCGATATCCTGGCTCATCTCCGAGGTGTAGCGTGAGGGTAACCGCACGCCAACAACATGTTCTGGCCCCAGCGCATCGGCAGCGATGGTGACGACGAGTGATGAGTCAATCCCGCCGCTCATGCCGACGACGGCGGTCTGGAAGCCGTTCTTGCGCGCGTAATCGCGCGTGCCCAGGACAAGCGCGCGGTAGATTTCCTCCAGCCGCTCCAGAGGCCGTATATCGCGCGGGAGGAGCGGCGGTTTTTCTCTCGTGCCGGGCTCGCCTGGCAGGTCAATGGTAGACGCCGGCGGCGCATCGCTACGCACCTGGCGCCGGCGCGGGTCGTGCAGGCGGCGGCTGAACACCTCACCCAGGTCAAGGTCCACCACGATCAGGTCTTCCTCGAATGCTCTCCCGCGCGCCAGGAGGTTACCTTGCGGGTCGAAGACCAGGCTCTGACCGTCGAACACGAGTTCATCCTGTCCGCCGACCATGTTGCAGAAGGCGACAATGGCGGTGTTGTCGGCGGCGCGGGTGGCGAGCATGCGCTCACGGAAGGCCCCCTTGCCGGCGTGGTAGGGCGAGGCGGAGAGGTTGATGATGACCTGGGCGCCGCCCGCAAACGCCTGCGCCTCTGTTGGCCCGTCGGGATACCAGATGTCCTCACAGATGTTGACGCCAAACGTAAGGGCAGGACCTGTCCCTGCCCCCGTGAGGGCGGGGACAAGTCCCGTCCCTACCCCCCACCGCCAGACCGTCGCTTCGCGCCCGGCCCGAAAATAACGCGCCTCGTCAAAGACGCCATAGTTAGGCAGGTACTGCTTGTGGTAGACGCCCGTCACCTGGCCCGCGCAGCAGATGGCGGCGGCGTTGTAAATGTCGTCCTGCCGGTCCACAAAGCCGACGATGACCAGGATACCCTGCGCGGCAGCAGCCACGCGCTCCAACGCCGCCAGGTTCGCCTCGACGAATTGCGGTTTGAGCAGCAGGTCTTCCGGCGGGTAGCCGGTGATGGCGAGTTCGGGGAAGACGACCAGGTCGGCGCCCTGCGCTCTGGCGGCCTCTACATGCGCCAGGATGGCAGCGACGTTGCCATCGAGATCGCCAACGGTGGGGTTGATTTGGGCGAGGGCGATGCGAATGCGGTGCATACGGAATCTCCACGCTCAACGTCCTGGGTCGTGTGGCGGTCGTTGTCCCAACGAGCGGGGTGATGGCGAAGGATTGACGGATGGCGTGTAGTTCCCGTTCGTTGCGGATGATGTGTTCGTAATCATTGCGTTGCCACGCGAAATCCATGCCAGCCTGGGTGGATGCGTCGGGCCGTTACCGCCTTTTGAATGCCCGCACAATTTGGCCCAACGTCGGCCGTTCGGGGTTCATGGTGAACGCTTCGCCACATACGCGCCGGCCTGGGCATAATCGTATCCTTTCAGGCAGATCGCACGGCGGTGGTGTTTGTCGGGACCGTATCTGGCCACAACGCCCTCCGGAGACTCTCGTGCCAGGCGGGCAGCCGCCCATCGGGCGCTGCCCGCCTGTATTGTACTCTAATCGCCGGAGATCATCAACCCGGGCGCCGGGTATCTATATCCCCTTCATACATCAACGCCTCGCGCCCGCGCTCGCCGGTGCGGATGCGGATGACGTCCTCCACCGGGTAGATGAAGATGATGCCATCCCCTTCCTGCCCCGTCATCGCGGCCCGGCGGATCGTCTCGACCGTCTTTTCGACATTGTGATCGCTGAGCACGATATTGAGTTGTACCTTGGGCAAGAGGTCCACCTGGTACGTGCCGGTGCGCCCCGTCAGTGTGATGCCGCCCTGCCGGCCGTGCCCCCGGATCTCGAAGACGTTCATGCCGACGATGCCGATCTCGCGCAGAGCGTCTTTGACGTCGTTCAGTTTTTCCTCGCGGATAATGGCTTCGATTTTCTTGGTCATCTCACTCCTCCTCAGGCATAGGCCCTTTCTGCATGCTCGCTGATGTCAAGCCCGACCGCCTCCTCCTTCTCGGTGACGCGTAGGCCCATCGTCGCGTTCAACACTTTGGCAATCACGAACGTCAGACAGAAGGCAAAGGCGGCGCTGGCAGCAGCGGCGACGAGTTGGATAAGGAACTGGCGCGGGTTGCCGTAGAACAGGCCGTTGGCGCCAGCGCTATTGACCGCCAGCGTGGCGAATAGCCCGGTCGCCAGCGCGCCCCACAGGCCGCCCAGGCCGTGGCAGGCGAACACGTCAAGCGATTCGTCGAGCAACTTGCGCCCCTTGATGAACTTGATGGCGTAGTAACTGATCGGCGCTGCCAACCCGCCGATCAGCAGCGCGGCCAGCGGCGTCACAAAGCCAGCCGCAGGTGTGACGGCGACGAGGCCAACCACGGCGCCGGTGACGATCCCCAGCACGCTGGGCTTGTTATCGCGCCAGGAGAGGAACATCCACACCAGCCCTGCCGCAGCGGCTGCGGTGTTGGTGGTGACCAGGGCGTGCACGGCCAGGCCGTTGGCGGCAAGCGCACTCCCGCCGTTGAAGCCGAACCAGCCCATCCACAGCAGCCCGGCGCCCAGTACAGCGTAGGGGATGTTGGCCGGCTCGAACGGATACTTACCAAATCCCACCCGTGGTCCAATGACCATCGCAAAGGCAAGGGCAGAAAAGCCGGCCAGGATGTGGACGACGGTGCCGCCTGCAAAGTCGAGTGCGCCGAGCCGTCGCAGGATGCCCCCGTTGCCCCAGACCCAGTGGCACACCGGATCGTAGACCAGCGTGGCCCACAGCAGGCTGAACACCAGGAACGTCCGAAAGCGCACGCGCTCCACGAACGCCCCGGTGATCAGCGCAGGAGTGATGATGGCGAACATCATCTGGAACGCGGCAAAGGCCAGGTGGGGAACCGTCGCAGCGTAATCGGGATTGGGTTCCGCTCCTACACCGGCCAGGCCAAGGAAGTCCAGCCCTCCGATCAGCCCACCGTGGTCGGTGCCAAAGGCCAGGCTGTAGCCATAGAGCAACCACTGGATGCTGATGAGGGCCATCATAATGAAACTTAGATTCAGCGTCGAGAGCACGTTCTTTTTGCGCACCATCCCGCCATAGAAGAAGGCCAGCGCCGGCGTCATCATCAAGACCAGCGCCGACGAGACCAACAGCCAGGCGGTGTCCCCAGAGTTAATTGTGTCCATCGCATCTCCTCCTTATACAGAATAATAATGCCATCATGATACGAGGAGAGGGGGAGAGTATCTAGTACCCAGACGGGGCATTTTGGGGGACAAAAAACCCGCCCGCAGACTAAAGGCTGCGGGCGGGTGGGTGGGTTTCTCAGGCTGTCAACGCTAATACGCATACAACCGCCCATACGGGCGAGAGGAAAGCGGCGCGAGTTTGGTGAACGGCTGGTCGAGGATACGCTCTGCGTCGCAGCCAAAGTAGGCGGCGTATTCTCCCACCAACTGCGCCAGCAGCGCGCGGTCGGCTTCGTCCAGCGGCATCCGGGCGACTTCTCGCCCTAACTGATGGTCGGCCACCTCGCCACGCAGGTACATCACGCCGCCGTGCATGCCCGTCCCGATGTACGTAGCCGTGTGACGTGCCCCCGGTGCGAGTGTCAGTCCCAGCACGACCAGCACACCGCCAGCCATATATTCCCCCAAAAAGGGCTGCGCCGTCCCTCCGATGACGATGACAGGCCGCTGGTCCTGGTACTCCTTCATATGAATGCCCACACGGTAGCCGACATCATCGCGTATGAATATTCTGCCTCCGCGCATCGCGTAGCCGGTGACGTCGCCCGCTCGCCCATGCACTACCACCTCGCCGCTGTTCATCGTGTTGCCGCAGCCGTCCTGCGCGTTGCCGTGCACGATAATCCGCGGCCCATCCATAAAGGCGGCCAGATCATTGCCAGGCGTTCCGTAGAGATGAATCTCGACTGGTTTGCCGAGATTACTGGCGATGTAGCGCTGACCACACACGTTGTACAGCTCGATACACTGCACGCCATTCTGCACCATCTGGCGCAAGCGCGCGTTTAACTCACGGTAATGCATCCCCGATACGTCGAGCTTCAGCTTCTGGCCTTCCACTGCCGACCTCACATAGCGTATGCGTAACGGGATACTGCCTCCAGGGGCACCTCCTGTGCGCTCCATGGCGTTCTCAGCCGCCCCACGACCGGCTCGCCGCCCAGGGGGGTCCAGACCCGCTCTGGCTGGGGACAGAGCAGACGAATCGGTGCCTCTTCTGACGCCAGGTATAACCGGTCGCCAGCAGTGGCTGCTGTCAGCGGGCGCAGGCGAATGCGGTCGCCCAGGCCAATCATCTCGCCATGCCGGGCGATGATCACCGTGAAGGGGCCATTGATGAGAAGCGGCGCGTACACCTGCCGCAACGTGCGCGTGAGCGTCCGCTCCGGTTCATCCATCCGCTCGATCTCAGACCACAGAGGGGCAGCCAGTACACGGGCCATTACCTCAACCGGTAACCCGTGCCGGCGCACCAGGAGGTCCACCGCATAGGTAATCACCTCTGTATCCGTCTGCATCGTGCAGCGATAGCCCATCATCTCCAGGTAGCGGCGGTTCGTGCCGTAGGATGAGATCTCACCGTTGTGCACGACTGTCCAGTCCAGCAGGCCGAACGGGTGCGCGCCGCCCCACCAGCCTGGGGTATTGGTGGGAAAGCGGGTGTGCGCTGTCCACAGGTAACCGCTGTACTCCTCCACGCTGAAATACTCAGCGATCTGGCCGGGATGCCCCACGCCCTTAAACACCCCCAGGTCCTTACCGCTGGAATAGATGTAGGCCCCCAGACCAGCCGTATTGACCTGCATCACTTTGTGCACGACATACTCGGCCTCATCCACGCCCGGCCTCTCCTCTTGTAGAAACGAGGGAAGGCGTAGGAAATAACGCCAGATCGGTGGCGGGCAGAGCAGGTCAGGGACGTTCCGGTGCGGCACCGGTTCAGCATACACTATGGAAAAATGCTGGCGCAGAAACGTTTCTACCTGAGGGCGGCTTTCGGGACGGGGGTACATGACGTGGAAGGCGTAGCAGTCGGCATATTGGGGATAACAGCCATAGACAGCGAATCCTGCCCCCAGCCCGTTGCCGCGCTCCTCCATCGCCGCGATACCAGCCACAATATCATGCCCGGAAAAGTATGCTCCGCTGGTATCCATGATGCCTATCAGACCGCACATATCTTTCCTCCTCCTGAACGACGGTGTGGAGGCCCAATTTCAGACCTCGATTCCCTCCCCCACGACCAGATGTTTGCGATACTCACGGGGGAGAGAAATCAAGCCGAAATGGCCAGCCAGCAAATAATCCTTGAACGGCGCAACGTTCACACGAGCACGAATAAGCCCTGTATAAATGCCCGCTCGATCCACATTGCCCACGCAGATCATACCCACCAGGCAGTGATCGCGCAGCACCAGCCTTCTGTAGGACAACGCCTCGCGGTCGTAGCGTTCCAGGACCTCGTAGCCATCCCCCTCCGGTGGGTCAGTGATGCCGACCGAAATGGTGGGCACGCCGCACACCTCCACCGAATTCATAGGGAACCCGCCCTCATACACGCGCTCTGCACCTGCCATATTACATCCGGCCACATACCCCTGCCGGTAGGCATTCGGCCAGATGGCAATCGGGCGGTTTTCTCCCAGGAGCAGATCGTAACCCTCGACGCAATCGCCGGCGGCATAGATACCGGGGACGCCGGTCCACATCTGGCGGTCCACGATGATGCCCCGCTGGACCGGGATGCCGGCATTCGATACCAGGCCCACGTTCGGGCGCACGCCAATGGCGAACACGACCAGATCACACTCCACGCGCTCACCATCCTGGAGAACGACGTGCTCGACACGCCCCTGCCTCTCTACGATCTCTTTCACCGTCAATCCGGTACGCACGTCAGCCCCGGCGCGGCGCAGCAGCGACTCGGCCAGCCTGGAGGCTGTACGGTCGAACGTCATGCTCAGGATGCGGTCGGCCAGCTCGACGATGGTCACGCGGACCGCGCGCGCCATCAGCGCTTCCGCCGTCTTGAGGCCGATCAGACCCCCACCCACGACTACGGCAGAGCGAACATGGTGCCTCTCGATGTAGCGAGCGATCTGCCGCGCGTCATCCAGGCGGGTAAAGGGGAACACGCCTTCCAGGTCCACGCCGGGCACGGGGGGGACAAAAGGCCGCCCTCCGGTCGCGATTAACAGCCGATCATAGGTGAGGACTCCGCCTCCAGCCAGCATCAGGCTTTGCGTCTGAGAGTTTACCTGCGTCACTTCGACGCCCAGCATCGTCTCGACACGGTAGCGCGTATAAAAGTCGCGCGGGCGATACGCCATCCGTGCCTCATCCACCATCCCGCCCAGGAGATAGGAAATGAGTGGGCGGGAGTAGACGTGGTAGGGTTCATCCGCGACGACCGTGATGGGATGCTCCGTGTCGTGCTGGCGGATCGCTTCGATGGCGCCGACAGCGGCGGCTGAGTTGCCAATGATGACATATCGCATAGACTGCTCTCCTGAGTGTCCCGTGTGGCGTGTTTCGTGGACTGCTCACGACACGAAACACGCCACACCAATCACGTCCGTTCCTCGTACACCAGTGCCTCATTCGGGCAATGCATGACGCACACTGGCGTGTGCTCTCCATAGCACAGGTCGCACTTGGAGGCAGCCTTACGCCCGGCGATACTGCGCTGCACCGCTCCAAACGGGCAAACCATGATACATGTCCAGCAGCCCACGCAGCGCTCTTCGTCGCACAGCACCGCTCCACGCTCATCGCGGTGCATGGCACCGGTGATGCAGGCAGCGACGCAGGGAGCATCTTCGCAGTGCCGGCACGGCATGGCGAACGAGAGCGGGCCTTCTTCTTCGACGACCAGGCGGGCCAGCGCCCGGGGTGTCTCTTCTTTAAACGCCTTAATAATCTTTTTCGACCGTGAGTGTTGCGTCAGGCAATAGACCTCACACAGTCGGCAACCGATGCAATACTCTTCGTTGACGTAGATGCGTTTCATAGTCAATCCGGTGCCACAAACTATGCCGCTCCTGCTGCCTGGATGCCCAGGGCGTTCAATTCCACTTCGTTCAATCCCACACCCCGCAAATGATCGCGGTTTCCACGCAGGCTCTCGATGGCGTTGAGCCCCATGCCCCCCAGCATTTCCTTGATTTCGAGCGACCAGGCGCGTATCAGATTGGCCAGGCGGCGAACCCCGATGTTGGGATTGAGCCGCTTGGTCAGATACGGATCCTGCGTCGCGATACCCCAATTGCACTTGCCCGTGTAGCACTTCTGGCACAGATGACAGCCCATCGCCACCAGCGCGGCTGTGGCGATGTAGACGGCGTCGGCCCCCAGAGCGATCGCTTTGACCACATCGGCGCTGGAGCGGATGGAGCCGCCAGCGATGAGCGAGACCTGATGACGAATCCCTTCCTCGCGCAGCCGCTGGTCCACTGCAGCGATGGCGAGTTCGATAGGGATGCCCACATGGTTGCGGATCACCGTGGGGGCGGCGCCGGTGCCTCCACGCAGGCCATCTATAGCGATATAATCGGCGCCAGCGCGAGCGATGCCGCTGGCGATCGGGGCGATGTGATGGACCGCAGCCACCTTAACTCCGACTGGTTTCTCATAATTCGTGGCTTCCTTGAGCGCGTAGATCAACTGGCGCAGGTCTTCGATCGAGTAAATGTCATGGTGTGGCGCTGGTGAGAGCGCATCGGTACCCTCCGGGATCATACGCGTCCGCGAAACATCAGCAGTGACTTTTTCACCTGGCAGGTGACCACCGATGCCTGGTTTTGCCCCCTGGCCGATTTTGATTTCCAGCGCGGCTGCCGTTCGCAAATACTCCGGGTGCACTCCGAAGCGACCCGAGGCGACCTGGGCAATCGTCCAGGGGCCGTATTCGTACAATGTGGGGTGCAGTCCTCCCTCACCGGTATTGTACAGGATACCGCATTCCTTTGCCGCCCGCGCCAGCGACAGACATGCGTTGTAACTGATGGAGCCATAAGACATGGCCGAAAAGAGGATGGGGGTCTCCAGTACCAGGTGGGGACCCAGCCGTGTTTCCAGCCGCAAACCTTCCGGGCCTTGTGTCACCTCCACCCGGCCTGGCCTGCGCCCGATAACGGTACGTAGCTCCATGGGCTCGCGCAGCGGATCAATCGAGGGGTTGGTCACCTGCGAGGCGTTCAACAGCAGATGGTCAAAATAGACAGGGTAAGGCTGGTCACAGCCCATACCGGACAGGAGGACGCCACCGGTCTGGGATTGTTTGTAGAGGTTATAGAGCGCAGCGGGCGTCCAATTGGCGTTAGGGCGAAACTCGTGCAATGCGAGACGAATGGTCAGCGCGCGCGTCGGGCAGAGTGTGGCACAGCGATGGCATCCTACACACCGTGTCTCGTCGCTATACACCACATCGCTCTCCGCGTCGTAGGCATGCACATCGTTGGCACACTGACGCACGCAGACCTGACAGGCGATACAGCGCGTGTCGTCGCGAACAACTTGAAATTCGGATGCTAGCAGGTTCAGGCTCATACGCAGGTCACCTTAAAAAGCACCAGCCTCCGTATCACGGAGGCTGGTGGCTATCCGGGTCGCTGGAGGAGCAGGGACTGACGGATGGTTAACTCCCAACCTCCGGCAAGGGACGGAGCGTAGCTGCTCCCGTAGTGATCCCAGTGGCACCGTTCATCGTGGTACTCTCGAGACTCTCACCAAGTGTGCTACCATTATAGCGAGTGTTGGACTTATGGTCTAGTACCCAAACGGGGGAATTTGTGTCGACGGCAATGCCGTCGCCCACCCAGCAATGCCGTCGCCCACCCGGCAATGCCGTCGCCCACCCGGCAGTGCTGTTGCCCACCCGGTAGACACCTTTGTCTGCAAGTGGCTGCTCAATCAGAGGGGGTTTGACACTAGGACACGGCCGCTGTTAATTTTGCCGAAATGTGCTATGATATGGATGGGAGGTGGATATGGTGGTGACCCAGGAGTTACGCCTGCATACCCGGGGCAATGGTGACGCTCAGGATATCACGGCCCAGGTCGAGGAGGCGGTGAGGAAGTCCGGCTTGAGGGCCGGGACGGTCACAATCTTCTGCCCCGGCTCTACCGGCAGTCTGACCACCATCGAGTATGAGAGCGGTGCATTAGCCGACCTCAAGCAGGTACTGGATGAGATCGTGCCGCCTGGGCGGGACTATCAGCACCACCTACGCTGGGGGGACGATAACGGCCATGCTCACGTGCGCGCAGCGCTGATCGGCCCCTCTCTGACGGTGCCCTTCGTCGAGAGAAAGCTTACCCTGGGCACCTGGCAGCAAATTGTGTTTCTGGACTTCGATACCCGCCCTCGCGAGCGGCGGTTAATCCTGCAGATGATGGGGGAGTAGCCGGATGCCTAATCGTAAGGTGATGGAATCGGCCGCTGAGATGCGTCGCGCCAGAAGGCCCCAGGCTGAGCGGACGTACCGCAAATACGGCGCCCAGGCGCGTGAGTTGATCCGCCAACTGGGTAGCCATTCACAGGAAGCTCATGACCGTGCCTATGACCTGCTCAGGCGCATGGGCGACTTCATTGTGGACGAGTTGCTGGAGGCGCTGCACGACCTGAGCCTGAGCCCGGTTGCGATTGATGAGGTCGTCTCGTTGTTGGGCGCGACAGGCGATGAACGGGCCCGCGAGCCAATATGGCAGTTTCTCCAGAGTAACCTGGATAATCCCGAACGCGTCTCGACCGCTGCTCTAAGCCTTGCTGGCCTCGGAGATGACCGGGCACTGCCCTTCTTGCGGGCGGGGTTGGAATCGCAGGATGAAGAGCAGGTGGCCAACGGGGTGGCTGGCCTGATCATGGTGGGGCGGCTAGAGGATATCCCGCGCCTGCGCCAGGTGCACCGGGCCCACCGGGCCAACCGCGAGATATGTTTCGGAGTGGCGAATGCCATTCTCACCATCCTGGGCGAGACGAACGAACGCACCTTTAATCGCACGCTGGACGAGATCCGTACCAGTTTCGCGGACCGTCACCTCTGGGCAGACATCTGGGCCATCCTGGAGAGCGAGTTCGGCTCCTCCGCCCGTTCCGTTCATTGATGCCCATGCAGCCCGCCCATCGCTCTCCGCTGCTTCTTCGACTGGCTATAGCAGCCGCTACTGTAGCGCTGGTGATGTTCATCCTCGCCACGCCAGATAGTCTGCTGACTAAGCTGGACCTGGTCGGTTACGCGGTATGTCACCGCATCTCCGAGCGCTCCTTCGCCATCGCAGGGCGGCAGCTCCCGCTCTGTGCCCGCTGTACCGGCACCTTTATCGGTGCACTGGTAGGCCTGGCAGGGCAGGGGGTGGTTCTGCGCCGCCGCCGCGCTGCTGGTTTTCCCCCCTTATCGGTCATTATCTTGCTGGCCGGGTTTGTGCTGATGTGGGCCTTCGACGGTTTTAACTCCTATATGACGCTTGTCCAGGGGCCGCACCTGTACGAGCCCCGCAACTGGTTGCGGCTGAGCACTGGGGCTTTACAGGGGTTGACGCTGAGCGCGCTGGTCTACCCGGTCTTCAACCTGACGTTATGGCGTCATCCCCCTGCGCAACGTGCGATCTCCAACCTGGGCGAGCTGGGCGTCCTTCTGCTTCTGGAAGGTGGTCTGATCGGCCTGGTGCTGACGCAGCACTGGCTCTTGCTCTACCCTCTAGCTCTCCTGAGCGCGGCGGGGG
>JAOAAG010000084.1 GCA_026418995.1 Anaerolineae bacterium | reverse complement strand
ACATTGGCTTCATCAAGCATGGCGTCAACTTCGTCCAGGACACAGAAGGGAGTGGGGCTGACCTGGAGGATGGAGAACAGAAGGGCTACAGCAGTCAACGCCCGCTCCCCGCCGGAGAGAAGGGCCAATCGCTGGGCACGTTTGCCCGGCGGCCGGGCAACAATCTCCACCCCACTGTTCAGCGGATCGTCTGGCTCGGTCAACTCCAGCCGCGCGCTGCCGCCGTTGAACAGAGCTGTGAAGGTCTCGGAGAAGCGGGTGGCGATTGCCTCAAAGGTTTCCCGGAAGGACCGCTCCATAATCTCATCCAGTTCGCCCATAAGCTGGCGCAGTTTGGCCGAGGCCGCCTCCAGGTCAGAGGATTGTTCGGTGAGGAAGCGATGCCGTTCCTTCAGCTCAGCGTATTCCTCGGGGGCCGAGGGGTTGATCGGGCCCAGCCGGCGCAGGTGGGCCTTAAGCCGCTGAATTTCCTCCTCCAACCCTTCTGGCAGTTCCTCAACGATGGGCAGGGGCGAGACGATGGGACGCAACGGAAGCGGCGTCTGCGCCGTAACACGCTCGGAGAGTTCCAGTTCCACCAGTCCCAGCTCTTCCTCGATGCGTCTGGCAAGCGCCTTCAGTTCGTCCTGACAGCGCGTCACCTCGAGGCCGGCCTGATTACAGCGGGCCTCTAAGTCACGCAGACGGTCACGGAGAGTTTGCTCTTTTACCTCCAGCTCCTTTTGTCTGTCGTGGAGGCGGGCTAATTCCTCCTCGGCCGGGCGGATGTGCGTCTGCACCTGGTGCAACTGCGCTTCTTGGTGGGCCACTGCCTCGCGTAGCTCCTGGATGCGCACGACGACAGCGTTGTGCTCTGCCAGCAGTTCCTCCGCTCGCTGGCGACGGGCCGTAAGCTGAGCCCGCAACCGGTCCAGCAGGGCCTGTTCTGCCTGAAGTGCTGAGGTGCGACTGCGCAGCGACTCCTCGGCCACAGCCACCTGAGTACGGGCCTTGCCCACCGTTTCCCGTTCGATCCGCGCCGCCTCCTCGGCAGCCCTGGCGGCCTGCTCGCTCAGCTCCTGCAGCCGCGCCTCCAGCACAGCGATGTGTTCCATCTCGGCGCGCTGCTCAGCTTCGAATTGTTGTGTCAGTTCACCGAGGCCGGGGGCGGTTTCCTCCTGTGCGCGCAGCCGATTGAGATGTTCCAGCGTCCTGGAACGTTCGGCTTCCAGCGTCCCGAGTTGTTTAGAAAGGGAAGTTAGCTGGCCCTCTATGCGTGCCAGAAGTGACTCTTCCTGCTTGAGAGCGCTCCGGTGGTTACGCAGCGACTCCTCGGCCACGGCCAGGTGAGTGCGGGCCTCGCCGATTTTTTCCCGCCAGACGCGGGTCGCCTCGGCGCGGGCCACCGCCGCCCGCCGCCGCGCCTCTTCCAGCGCGGCCTGGAGCTGGGCAATGCGCTCTGACGCTTCACCAATCTGCTGGGCGATGCCCTGGCAGCGGCGGTGGACGGTGGCGAGCCTGGCGGGGAGTTCGCGCCGGACGCGCTCATCGGCGAGCAGCCCCGCCCCGACCTCGATCTGTCCTACGGACAGGGCACCTTCGGCGCGCAGCAGAGCCCCGTCCACGGTGATGCAACATGTCCCCTGGGGCATAGCAGGGAGCAGGGCTTGAGCGGACGCCAGGTCCGGGCACAGAGCCACCCTCCCCAGCAGGGCCTCGACCGCCGGGCGCACGCGTTCGTCGCAGGCAGTGACCTCGCTGCAGCGGCGCGTCCCGGCAGGGAGCTGAGGAGGAGGTCGGAGCCCGTCAAGCGGGAGCAGCGTCACCCGTCCCCCGGCCTTTTCGAGCAACGCACGCACCCTCTCGACCACGGACGTGCTCTCCACGATGAGCGTGCGCAGCTCTGCGGCCAGCGCGGCCTCCACAGCCTGTTCCCACTCTGGCGTGACCTGGATCAGGGCTGCCAGCGGGCCGAGGACGCCCTCTATATCGGCCTGGAGCACTGCGCGTATGCCCGTGTTGTAAACGGATCCGGTGGCGCGAAGACGGTTCAGGGCTTCCAGCTCACCTTTCAGACGGGCCTCCTCGCCTCGCGCCTCGAGCAACTCCTGTTGCAAACTGTTCAGACGCGCGGTGTGGGTGCTCAATTCCTGCTCCAATTGCCGGAGGTCCAGCTCCTCAGCCGGCTTCTGTTGCTCGAGAGCGGCCCACTCCCGTTCCAGCGCAGCCAGACGATGCCTATGCTCCTCTACCTGGCGTTCGAGCTGGCACACCTGCTCGCGGAGACGGGTGATCCTGTTAGCCTGCGCCTCTCTCTGTTCCTGCAGACGTGTCTTCTCCTCCTGCAGCTCACTGTGGCGGCGTTCCAATTGTCTGGCCCGTTCCTCGGCTGCGGATTGTTCGCGTGCCAGGCGCGTGGCCTCGGCGCGGGCGGCGAGGACTTTCTGGTTTAACTCGCTGTTCAGCTTCTCCAGCCGGGTCCGGTGGGCACGCAATTCCTGTTCTACCAGGGCACGCTGTCTCAGCGGCTCCTGTGCTTGCGCCGCGACGAGTGCCCATTCCTTTTCGCACGCTGCCAGATTGGCCCTCTGTTCTGCCAGCTCCTGCTCCAATTGCACAAGCTGTGCGTTGGCCTGGGCCACTTTATCGGCCTGGGCTTTTATCTGCTTTTGCAACGGGTCGAGTTCGGCGAGCAACTCCTGACGCTGGGCATCCAGCAGCCGGGCACGTTCCTCGGCGACGGCCAGTTCCTGGCGCACCTGGACGGTCTGTTCGTGGAGGTCAGCGCTGTCTCGATGCCAGTCCCGCAGCCGGCTGCGCAGCTCGGCCTCCCTCCGGCGGAGGTCCTGCAATTGGCCGGAGAGGTCGGCCATCTCCTCGCGCATCTGCCCCAGCCTGGTTTCCAGAGCCATGGCTCTTTTAAGCGCCTGCTCTAAGGCTTCCTGCTGACGTCCCCACTGATAGCCATACCAGGTGCGTTGTAGCCGTTCCAGGTGGGCGGTGATGCGGCGATATTCTTCGGCCCGCGCCGCATCCTTTTCGAGACGCTGCAGCCGGGGGGAGAGTTCGCTGATGATATCGTATACACGCTCCAGATTGCGCTGCGTCTCCTCCAGGCGGGCCGCCGCCTCCTCGCGCCTGACGCGGTAGAGCCCGATGCCCGCGGCCTCCTCGATGAGGGTGCGCCTCTGCTGAGGATGCAGGGAAAGCGCGGCATCCACCAGCCCCTGGCCGATGACGGTGTAGGCGGAGCTGCACAGGCCGGTCTCGGCAAGCAGCTCCTGGATGTCGCGCAGGCGCACGCGCGCGCCGTTAAGCAGGTACTCGTTTTCGCCGGAGCGATAGGCGCGACGAGTGATGGTTACCTCGCTGAACTCGGTGGGCAACTGACCGTCGGAGTTATCGAGCGTGAGGGAGACTTCGGCCATGCCGGCCCTGGGGCGGCGCTGTCCGCCGGCGAAGATCATGTCCGCGGTGGATTTGCCCCGCAGGGCGCGCATCCGTTGCTCCCCCAGCACCCAGCGGATGGCGTCGGCGATATTGCTTTTGCCGGAGCCGTTGGGGCCTACGATAGCCGTGATGCCGGTGGGGAACTGGAACTCGGCGCGGGTAGCGAACGATTTATAGCCCTGGAGCACGAGCCGGTTGAGGCGCATCTGCCAGCTCACCCCTCCACCAGTGACGTCCAGGCCGCCCGGGCCGCGGCCTGTTCAGCGGCCTGTTTGCTGCGCCCTGTGCCCTGGCCGGCTACTTTATCGCCCAGCAACACTTCAGCGACGAAGGTGCGGGCGTGGTCGGGCCCATACTCGGCGACGATGCGATACCGGGGGGTGACGCCAAGCGCGGCCTGGCTCCACTCCTGAAGGCGGCTTTTGGCGTCCACATCGGCGTCTTGTTTCAGTATCCCCTCTGCCAGCGGTTCGATGAGCGGCTCGGCGAAGGACGTGACTGCGGGCAAGCCTCCGTCCAGGTACAACGCGCCTGCCAGTGCCTCGAAGGCGTCGCCTAAGATGGTATCCCTGTCCCTCCCTCCGGACTCTTCCTCTCCCCGTCCCAGGCGCAGTACCTCGCCCAGGCGAATGTTGCGGGCAAGCTGGGCCAGTGATGGGGAACAGACCAGCGCCGCCCGTAGGCGGGTCATTTGCCCCTCGCCGAACTGGGGATAGCGGTGGTAGACCCAGGCCCCGGCGACGAAATCCAACACCGCATCACCGAGAAACTCCAGGCGCTGGTTGTCGCCGATGGTGTCCTCGGGGTGCTCGTTTGTGTATGAGGAATGGGTCAGCGCCTGTTTGAGCAGAGAGGGGTTGTGGAAACGATAGCCGATGCGCTCCTGGAACTCGTCCAGAGGATCGAAAGAGCCCACGTTCAGCTCCTCTGTCTCAGCTCTCTACTCAGGCGCACCCGGAAGCGCACCAGGTCACGAAATGCTCTCAGGATGACTTTGAGGTTGGCGCCGGTCGCCGCGCCGGCCACACGGGGCAGGTGGGTGACCGGCACCTCGGCGATGCGGAAGCCGCGCGCTTTGGCGCCTGCCAGAAACTCCGTGTCTATCATCGCGCCGTTGGAGACCAGAGGTACATGGTCGAGCACGCTGCGGCGGAAGAGTTTGAAGCCGCAGTCAATGTCGCGGCACAGGTAGCCGAACAGCAGCCGCACCAGCATGTTCCAGCCCAGGGCGTTGAGTTTGCGGATGAAATGGTCCTGTCGCCGGGCACGGTATCCAGAGACAATGTCCGCCCCCTCGTTGATACGTTCCAGGAGGCGGGTGACCTCCCGGAAGTCGAACTGATTGTCAGCGGGCACGAAGGCAATCAGCTCCTTGGTGGCCGCCGCGAACCCGGCCTTCAGCGCACCCCCGTACCCGCGATTGGGGTAGTGCTCGACCAGCCGGAAGTTAGGGATGCGCTGCTCCAGTTGGCGGCCAATCTCTCCGGTGCGGTCTTTGCTGCCGTCGTTGACCAGGATGATTTCGTAGTCTATGCCCAACTGTTGCGCGACTGCGGAAACATGCTCGACGGCTCGTTCGACGTTGGCCTCTTCGTTATAGGCGGGAAGAACGATAGATAGGCTTGTCACACTTTCACCTCTCTGGTCCGAACTGTAAACATGGTCCTCAGAGGGCAGAAAAGTAACTTCTGAGGAGCTGTCAGGATACATTACGGTTCGGGCGAGTGGCTCCAAGAGCACGCCACAGGGACCCTTTGCGCTCCTGCCACCCGATAGGCGCTTTTTAGACAGCCTCTGAGGGCGGTAACCGGATCACGGCTGCCGAAGAAGTAGAGCCTTCAGGCAGGGTATTGGTCGCCCTTCTCATCTCTCCGGCAACCCCCAACCCCCAATCCCTAACCCCCAACCCCGACTCCCCAACCCCGCTAATAGGCCCAGGAAAGGCGCTGGTTCGTCCAGTCGGGAAGGCTTGGCCCCAGGGTAATGATTTTGCGCGGATTCTCTCCGTTCGGGTCCACCAGGTAGATGCTCCAGTTCCCCTCCCGGTTGGAGACGAAGGCGACGGCGGAGCCGTTGGGGGCCCAGACCGGCAACCCGTCGTCTGATTCTGGGGCGTTGGTGAGCCGGGCGAATACGCCACTCAGGCTGACCAGGTACACCTCCCAATCGCCGGTGTGGTTGGACATATAGGCGAGGCTGCCGCCGTCCGGTGCCCAACTGACGGCGATGTCGCTGATGTTAGCGCTGAGACGGGTGGGGGGTTGCTCATCATCGGGATGGTCCACGAAGATGCCGCAGTTGCCATCTGCCCCGCAGCCAGTCCAGGCTAACAGCCCCGTCGGGCCCCAGGCTGGCCTCCTGCCGTTGGCCACCAGCCTCGGCTCCGACGAGCCATCGAGCGGTGCGATGTAGACCCACCACGTGCCTGACGCGTCCTGAGCCGCGTAGGCCATCCGGGCGCCATCCGGGGAGAAGGTGGGCCACGTCTCCCCGCCCCCCGAGGTCAATTGCCATGAGCTGCCCGTCTCGGGCGAGAACAGGGCGATACCTGGCGCCAACAGGTTGCGGTACCCCAGTGTACCGCTGCTCCACAGCCAGCAGGGCTGGTCGCCGCCGCTCACTACCCTCATCAAACGGCCATCGCCAAACAGGGTGTAGAGATCGTAGAGGCCCGTCTGTGCGTTGTAAACCGGATAGGCCAGGCGGCCGGTAAAGCCCGCCGGCAGGGAGGTCAGGGTCATAGTCAGCGTGCCGGAGAGGGGCGCGATGGGCGTGGGGGTAGCGACGAGGCAGATGCGGTTGGCCTCCGCACGCTTTAACTCAATGTCGAGGTCGTTCTTCAGACGCAGCGCCCGGGTATACTCAATTTCGGCGGGGCACATCTCGCCCATGTTATACCAGGCGTCGGCGTACTGGACATGGGCTTCGTAGAGGCGGTTGAACACGTCCTTGTAGCCCGGTGCCCTGGCATACAGTTGCTCGAAGCGTTCGATACATAGCTCCCAGTCCACGCCCCAGTAGCCCAGCGCGGTCATATACTGGACGGCCAGCTCGCGCTGGAGTGCTGCTGCTTCATCCAGCGGGCGCAACTGCTCCGCCTGGTCAAGGTAGAATATCCCCTCTTCCATCCGGTCCTCTTCCAGGCATTTCAGCCCTGCCCGGTAGAAGCTGGTGAAGAGCATTTCCGTAACCTCTTCGGCCGCGTAGCCGGGGTCCAGCACGCGCAGTTGCGTGAGCACAGACGCCGCGCGCTCCCAATCCTCGCTCTCATAGTACTGCTTGGCCTGCCGGTACAGGTCGTCCAGCACGATAGTATACACCTCGACAGTGGGAGTAGGGATCGTCGCCATGCGCGCGCGGGCCTCGGCGATACCCTGTGAAGCGGTGGGATGTTTGGGGTTCAGCTTGAGCGCATACTCGAACTCGGCGATGGCCAGCTCGTATTCGCCGGCGTCAAGCCGCGCCAGCCCGGCCCGGTAATGCTGATCGGCCAGCTCCAGCCGCCGTTGCTCGCGGTCTCGCTCGCCCTGGTAGCGCCCCCCGTAAGCGCCTGCTCCCACGCCAAGCGCCAGCAGGCAGAGGAACACCAGCGCCCAGAGGAGAAATGGCCGCACGCGCTCCCACAATGTGGGGGACGCCTCTGGCTCGACCGCCAGCGGGATCGTTTCCTCCAGCTCCCGACGCCGGGCACGTATCGGGCGCGTTTCCTCCGCCATCGCGCCGCATGCCGGACAGAGCATCAGGTTGTCGGGGACTTTGTGGCCACAAGCAGAACAGCGCATAAGCCTCAGGTCAGAGTATGCCCACCTGGCTGTGGTCGCCCAATGTCAGTTTGTATGCTTTGGGCTTAATGGGTGAGCGCACCAGTTGCACATGCCGCCCGATGACGCTATCCTGAATGCGGGCGGGAATATCACGGATCACGCTGTGTTCCAAGACGATAGCTCTCTCGATTTCGCTATCTTCGATCAGGACATCGTGGTAAATCGAGGTAAAGGGCCCGATGTAGGAGTTCACCACGCGCGTGCGCTCGCCGATGATGGTCGGCCCACGGATGACGCTGTTGATGATCTCGGCGCCCTTCTCGATCGTCACGCGGCCATCTACCTGCGAGTCCCGGTCCACGTACCCCTCGATGACCGGGGTCAGCTCCTCCAGCACCAGGCTATTGGCCTCCAGCAGGTCCTCGCGCTTGCCCGTGTCAATCCACCAACCACGGTGGATGTAAGGATAGACTTTGTACCCATGCTCCACCAGCCACTGAATGGCATCGGTGATCTCCAGCTCGCCGCGCCACGAAGGGGTGATATTGTTGACCGCCTCGTGGATATTTTTGTCGAACATATAGATACCGACCAGCGCCAGGTTGGAAACGGGATTTTTGGGCTTCTCGACCAGCCGCTTGATCTGGCCATCGTCGTCCAGCTCGGCCACGCCGTACAATTCGGGATGTGCCACCTTTGTGAGAACGACCTGGCTGTTCCAGTCGCTGGAGGCGAACTGCTCGATCAGCTCGGAGATGCCGCCCTGGATGACGTTATCGCCCAGGAACATCACAAAGCGCTCATCACCTAAGAAGTCGCGGCTGACCTTAACGGCATGTGCCAGTCCCAGTGGCTTCTCCTGGTGAATGTAGGTAATGTGAACGTTCCACCGCCCCCCTCTTCCCACGGCGGCTTTGATCTCCTCAGCCGTGTCGCCCACGACGATGCCTATCTCCGTGATGCCGGCATCGCGGATGGCCTCGATGACGCGGAACAGCACCGGCTTATTGGCCACCGGGATAAGCTGCTTGGCGCTGGTATATGTCAGCGGATACAGGCGGGTGCCCTTGCCTCCACTGAGAATCAATCCCTTCATACGGCCTCCTCCTGGTTTAAGTTGACAGTCACCTTCGAGGTGACTGTCAACTAGTATCCTCCCCAGACCACGCCCCTCGGGGCGTTGTTCAACACCGCGCCCACAATGCGCACATGGACTCTCTCCAGCAGGGCAATGGCGCGCTGGAGATGCTCCCTGCGGGTACGGCCGGCACACACGACCAACAGCACGCCGTCCACTTTAGTGCCCAGCACCGCGGTATCGGTGACCGCGATGACCGGCGGCGCGTCGAAAAGGACGATGTCAGCCCGCTCCTTCAGTGCTGCGATGACTTTTTCCATCCTGCGCGAGCCCAGCAGATCGCTCGGATTGGGGGGAAGAGGGCCGCTCGGCACCAACCACAGGTTCTCCACCCCCACGTCTATCAGCGGCGGGCTGTTCAGGGTAGACTCGTCCACGATCATAGTGGTCAGGCCCTGCTCGCTGGTCACGCCGAAGATTTGGTGCAGCGCAGGGCGGCGCAGGTCAGCATCCACGAGCACCGTGCGCCGCTCTCCCTGAGCCATCGTGACGGCCAGGTTAGCCAGGACAACCGATTTATCCTCGCCCGGCGCTGCGGAGGTCACGATCAGCGTCCCGATAGGCCGATCCAGCGCCGCGAACGTCAGGTTAGTACGCAGCGTACGGTACGCTTCGGCTGCCGAGCTACGGGGATCGCTCAGGGTAATCAGGGGATGCGTTTTACTCATCTCCACCTCTATCTCCCAAGGTCAGTCTGCAGGCGGAATGGCGCCCAACACCGTCAGCTTCAGATGGCGCTCCAGCTCCTGGGGGGTATGGACTACGCCCGTCTCAAGCCACTCCAGGAAGAAGATAACGACGCCAGCAATCGCCAGCCCGAAGATACCGCCGGCTGCGGTGACCACCTTTGTCTTAGGCCACGACTGGGCGTAACGCGGCTGGTCGCGCAGGTACGCGTAAACGCGGTCCTCTTTGCGCTGAAGCTGATTCTGCTGATCGCGCCAGTGGATGAACAGCGTGGCCCAGGTACGGGCAATGTCGTTGGCCAGGTCACCGTCATAGGCTTCGATCTCGAGTTTGATAACCATGCGATCCTCTTCGGCGGCAAAGTGTGCCTTGCTGCGCAATTGCTCAGGTCGCATAGGGAGCTGGAGTTCGTCAATGACTCGCTGTGCCCACTGGTCAGAGTCCGCCGCGGTCATATAGGTGCGCAGGAGCATCTTGGCCGACTGGGCCAGTCCCCAGTCCGGCCGCGCCGGGTCAATGATGATCTCGGCGGTGGAGGTGTACTGAGGGTGCTGGAGTTTGCAAAACACGAAAGCGCTTCCTGCCGTCAGCACTACGGATACTACAATGATCCACCACCTTCTGCGTAGAATGCGGATGTAGTCTTCCAGTTCCATTGAGCTGAATCTCCCTCTCAGTGGCTTGCGTTGCGCCTGCGGCGCACCACGCAGGTGAAACGCTTGTTAGCACGCCCAATCAGATTGGGTGCTGCCCAGTTGGGCGGTAAGTTGCTCCAGACAATCTGCTCTTCTGTAGACTCAGAAAACATCTTGCTAACATCGCGATTCCCGAACCGCAGCGATGGAGGACAATATCTCAGCATGAGGTCGGGCGGCGGTGACGCGGTATCTCGGCGATTACGGCGATGCCCAGCGCCTCTATCTCGCTGGACTCGCGGACGGTGGGGTCAAGATAGTGCCACAGGAGTGCCAGCGCGGCGCCGATAGCGAAGGCCAGTCCCACCCTGACCGCCGGCCCCAGCAGCCTGGAGCGCAGGCCAGGCGGCATCAGCACAGGCTGAGGGGTATCCATAGGCTGCACAGCCGGCTGCAGGCCCTCCAGTTGGGGGAAATAGGAGGCGCTGTTGGCCGTGAGCTCGGCAGCGATAGCCTCGGCAATAGCGACGCTCTGTGCTGCCTCCGGCCAGGTGAGGTACACGACCAGAACGGACTGCGCGTTATCCGTAACGATAGCGGAGCGGATGCTGGCGGGGGGAATGTCCAGGCCTGAATCACGCAGCCGGGCTGCGACGGCCTCGGCAAAGCGGTCGCCGCGTGCCACGTCGGCCAGGCCGTTAGCTATGTACTCGGAGGTCAGCCAGACGTAATAGCGGTCGTAGTCCTCGCTCAGGCCGGCCGGTGGTGTGCCGGCCACGAAGCGCATCCTCACCTGATAGACCGGCGTCGGCGGGCGGTAAGTGGCAAGGACATAGCCAACCACCACCAGCACCGGTGCGGCGATCAGCCACCAGCGGCGGACAAAAATCTTCCAGTAACGCCTCAGCTCCATATGAAATGGGGGATGACCATTAGCTAGCGTCCACGCAGCCTGATGCGGGCTTCCCGACACCGGGGGCAGGCAATACCGACGTACTCGGTACCGCAGGTACGGCATACCCTGGGTGTCACAGGCCGATCGTCTTCGAGTGAGGCTACGATGAGGACAATCTCCTGGCCCTCATAGCGGGAGAGCCATTGATCGAGTGCGCTATTGCCTATGGTCCAGCCGTCCTGCGCACTGCGCTGTGCGCGCCCCTCGACCACGCCGAGTTCCAGTTCATGAGCGGCCGAGACCAGCTCGCGGATGCTGGCCTTGCGGTATGCCGGCATGCTTCCTCCTGAAGTGTACTAACCCCCTGCCTGCCAGGTTGGCTATATTATACCCCTCAATCTGTGGCTGGCAAGCTGCGAATTGCGCAGTATTCCCAGATTGCCTGGCGCACGTCCTGCGATCGCCCGCATGGTTGACTTACTCCGTAAGGCATGTATAATAACACTCTGCGTTGAGCGCATTTATAAAACCATTGTGAGGCAGGAGGAATAACCAGTTATGACCAAGAAGTGGGTATATCTTGCTCGTTCTGCCAGAGAAGAGCTGGCTGCAGAGCTGGGCCGTGAACCGACCCTCGACGACATGAAGATCATCCTGGGCGGTAAAGGAGCCGGCCTGGCCGATATGACCGGGGCAGGCTTGCCGGTGCCCCCGAGCTTTATCATCACCACAGAGGCTTGCGTGGAGTATATGAAGACCGGCCAGTTCCCGCCAGGGATGTGGGAGCAGACGCTCGAAGCACTCAGGGAACTGGAGCGCGAGACCGGCAGGCGCTTCGGCGACCCTTCCAATCCGCTCCTGGTCTCCGTTCGCTCCGGTGCGCGCGTCTCGATGCCAGGGATGATGGATACTGTGCTCAATCTGGGCCTGAACGATGAGACGCGGGCCGCGTTAGCGGCGCTGACCGGCAATGAATGGTTCTCCTATGACGCCTACCGCCGCTTCATCACCATGTTCTCGGATATCGTGATGAAGTACGACCGCGAGCACTTCGAGAAGAAATTGGCTGCGCTTAAGGAAAAGGAAGGCGTGAAGACCGACCCGGAGGTGAGCCTGGAGGGCCTCAAGTGGCTGGTCGAAGAGTACAAGGCCATGTATCGGGAGCGCTTTGGCGAGGACTTCCCCTCTGACCCGTATAAGCAGCTCGAGCTGGCGATTAGGGCCGTATTTGATTCCTGGAACGGTGAACGCGCTATAGCATACCGCGAGTCCGAAGGCCTCCCTCATGACTGGGGCACCGCTGTCAACGTCTGCACGATGGTCTTCGGTAACATGGGCGAGCGCAGCGGCACCGGCGTGGCTTTCACCCGCGATCCCGCTACCGGCGAAAAGGTGCTTTACGGCGACTTCCTGGAGAACGCGCAGGGTGAGGACGTGGTCGCCGGTATCCGCACCCCGCTCAAGATCGAGCGCCTGCGCGAGGTGATGCCCGATATCTACTACCAGTTTGCGGACGTAGCGCGCCAGTTGGAAACCCACTACCGCGATATGCAGGACCTGGAGTTCACTGTCGAGCGCGGTAAGCTCTGGATGCTCCAGACACGTCGGGGCCAGCGGACGGCTGCGGCCTCGGTCAAAATCGCGGTGGATATGGTCCATGAAGGGCTGATCACCAAGGAAGAGGCCGTGATGCGCGTCAAGCCGGCGGAGGTGGACCTGTTGCTCCACCCCTTCTTCGACCCGGCGGCGAAAAAGAAGGCCGAAGATGAGGGTAACCTGCTTGCCCGTGGGCTCGATGCTTCCCCCGGCGCTGCCACCGGCAAGGTAGTGTTCGACGCCCATCGCGCCAAGCAACTCGGGAGCCAGGGCGAGGCGGTGATACTGGTGCGCCCGGAAACCTCCCCCGACGACGTACCCGGAATGCTGGCCTCGCAGGGTGTCCTGACCCAGCATGGTGGCATGACTTCACACGCCGCAGTCGTGGCACGGGGCAAGAACCTCCCCTGCGTGGTCGGATGTGAGGACATCAGCGTGGATGTAGAGCGCGCCCAGTTCATCGTCAAGGGCAACGGCCGGGTTGTGAAAGAGGGGGACATTATCTCGATTGACGGCGGCACTGGCGAGGTCTTCTGGGGTACCCTGCCCACCCTCAAGGTGAAGTACGAGGATCAGCCTTATCTGGTAGAGCTGCTGAGCTGGGCTGACGAGATCCGCCAGATCGGTGTGCGCGCCAATGCTGACGTGGGCGAGGATGCGCGTCAGGCGCGTGCCTTCGGTGCCGAGGGCATTGGCCTGTGCCGTACCGAGCACATGTTCTTCGACCCGCGCGCCCGCGATGCGGTGGTGCGCATGATCATGGCCGAGACCGACGAGGAGCGGCAGCAAGCGCTGAACGAGATGCTCCCCTTCCAGGAGAAGGACTTCGAGGAAGTCTTTGAGGCGATGGACGGGCTGCCGGTCATCATGCGGCTGATAGACCCGCCCATGCACGAGTTCCTCCCCGCACGGGAAGCCCTGATCGAGGAGGTCACGCGCCTGCGCTGCACCGCTCCCGACTCACCGGAACTGGCCGAGAAGGAGCGCATGCTGCGCGTGGTGAACTCGCTGTGGGAGGTCAACCCGATGATGGGGCTGCGTGGCTGCCGCGCTGGCATTATGTACAAGGGCCTGACCGAAATGCAGACCCGTGCCTACTTCCAGGCCGCCTGTCGCTGCGCCAAACGGGGCATCAAGGTGAAGCCGGAGGTGATGATTCCCCTGGTCGGCCACGTCAACGAGCTGAAGCTGGAGCGGGAAAAGCTGGAGGCTGTGGCCAAGCAGGTGATGCAGGAGGAGGGGATCGAGGTCGAGTATATGTTCGGGACGATGATTGAGGTGCCCCGCGCTGCCCTTGTTGCAGGCGAGATCGCTCCCTATGCCGATTTCTTCTCTTTCGGCACCAATGACCTGACCCAGATGACCTTCGGCTATAGCCGCGATGACGCGGAAGGCAAGTTCCTCCAGGATTACGTGGACGGCATTGACACCGGCCGCAGGGATGCGGAAGGTAGGCCCATCCTGTTCAAAATCCTGCCGGCCAACCCCTTCCAGACCCTGGATCAGGTCGGAGTAGGGAGGCTGATGAAGATGTGTGTCGAGGAAGGACGAGCCGCCAATCCCAGAATCGAGATGGGCATTTGCGGGGAACATGGCGGCGATCCGGCTTCGATTGACTTCTGCTACCGGATCGGCCTTGACTACGTGAGCTGCTCTCCCTACCGGGTGCCGGTAGCCAGACTGGCCGCTGCTCAGGCCACTATCCGCAATCGCAAGAAGCAGTAACTTCTCCTACAGGTGACAGTCACCTTAAAGGTGACTGTCACCTATTTTTTGCAACACCTGTTGCAGAGGCACGCCATGCTCGCGGGCGAGGCGTGCACAATCCTCATACTCCGGCGAGATGGCCACCCGCTCTCCACCCAGCCACTTCTCCTTGACCCGTACCTTCCCCCAGGGCGTCGCCACCTCTACGATGCGTCGGTCGGCTACTACCCGCTCCACCGGCAGGATGCGCAGCCCCAGCGTAGGTGTCTCGCGCAGGATGATCTGTGTCAGTGCCGTGACCCGTTCGGGGGTGGTTAATGCCGACAGGACGGTCGCGGGCCGGTTCTTCTTCATCTGTATCGGTGTGAACCATACATCCAGCGCCCCGCTGGCAAAAAGTTGCTCCATTGTGTAACCCAATATCTCGCCGGTCACGTCGTCCAGGTTGCATTGGAGCAGCACTACCCGCTCGCGTGCCGGGAGTGGCTCGATAGGCTCACCCAGCCACAGGCGCACGACGTTAGGCCAGGGAAATTCTTTGTAGCCAAAGCCATAGCCCACAGCGCGGACCCGCATCGGCGGGTACTCGAAGGTGGCCAGCTCGGCCAGTAGGGCGGCAGCGGTAGGGGTGAGGATTTCCGTCTGCGCGGGATGCGGACGGGTAGGCGCTTCTACCTCGGCCAGGAGCGCCAATGTGGCCGGCGCGGGCACCGGTAGTAGCCCGTGCGCCGTTTCAATCATCCCACTTCCCAGCGGTACCGCGGAAGCAAAAACCCGCTCCACCCCCAGCCGCTCCAGCCCCGCGATGAAGCCGACAATGTCCACCAGGCTGTCCACCGCGCCGATTTCATGGAAATGGACCTGCTCCAGGGGCAGGCCATGTATACGGGCTTCCACGCGCGCCAATCTCTTGAATACGGCCGCGCTGGAGTGCTTGACCCGCTCGGAAAGTGCACTTTCCTCGATCACATGCAGGACATCGTCCAAATGACGGGCCGGGTACTCCTGCGCTCTATCACGCACATGCAGCCGCGTGCCGCTAAGGCCGTGGCGCACCTGGCGTTCGACCTCAAGCTCGTAGCCGGAAAAACTGACTTTTGCCAGCTCGGTCTGGAGGTCGCCTAGAGAGAGGCCCAGGTCCAGCAGTGCCCCCAGCAGCATGTCGCCACTGGCTCCGGAGAAAAGATCAATGTAAAGGAGTTGGTTGGCAGTGGTCATTTGGATTGTAAGTAGACAGGTAGACAGGTAGACAGGTAGACAAGTAGACAGGTAGACAGGTAGACACGTGAGTTATGTGCAGACCAGGTGGCGCAAGCGCACCGCTGCCAGACGGTCCGGGACGATTTGCACGCCCAGGCCCGCACGCCGGGGCACCGTTAGCGTGGAGTCCTCGTTCAGTTCAAAGTTGGGCTCCGCGATGTCCTGGCGGTAGTAGCGGGCCGAGGCGGAGATGTCACCGGGCAGGGTGAAGCCCGGCAGCGTCGCCACAGCCACGTTGAGCGCACGGCCAATGTTGGTCTCGAGCATTCCCCCACACCAGACCGGTATTCCTCGTTCGGAGCAGAGGTCGTGAATCTGACAGGCCGCGCTCAATCCGCCCACCCGTCCCACCTTAATGTTGATGACCCGGCAGGCCCCGATCTCCAGCGCCCAGCGGGCATGTTCCGGCGCACGGATGCTCTCGTCCAGACAGATGGGGGTGCGCAGCACAGCCTGTAACCTGGCGTGGTCTACGATGTCGTCGTAATGGAAGGGCTGCTCGATAAGCAGCAAGCCCAGACGGTCCAGTTCCTGGAACACCGGGGTGTCGGCAGGGGTGTAGGCGGAGTTCGCGTCCACCTGGAGCATCAGGTCAGGCCAGCGCTCGCGCACGGCCCGGACCACGTCTACATCCCACCCCGGCTTGATCTTGAGCTTGACGCGGGCGTAGCCCTCATCCACATACTGCGCTACGCGCTCGAGCAGCTCGCCCAGCGTCGGTTCGATGCCTACACTGACTCCTACCGTCACCCGCTCTCTGTAGGGAGCGCCCTGGTTGAGCATAGCAGCCAGCGGCACGCTGTCGGCCTGGGCCAGCAGGTCCCATACCGCATTCTCAAGCGCAGCACGGGCCATAGGATGCCCCCGTATCCGGCGCGAGCAGGCCACAACATCAGCCGGCGAGGAGACCGCCTTCCCGAGAAGCTGGGGTACTAGGAAATCGCGCAGGATGTGCCAGGCGGTCTCGACGGTCTCGCAGGAATACCAGGGCCCGGACTCGGCGGTGCATTCCCCCCAGCCGGTCAGGCCGCCAGCGTGGACGCTTACCAGGATGCAGGCACGGGTCGCCTGGCGTCCGAAGCTGGTCTCGAAAGGGTGCACCAGCGCCAGCTCGATCAGGTGAAGTTCGATGCGTTCGATCTTCATAGCTGAAGTGACTGTCACCTTGATTGGCGCAGCAGGTAAAAGCTTTCCTCTCCCTCATAGAGCAGGTCAATAGCCACGTATCCTCTGGCGAAGGCGGCCTCGAAGAGAGCACGCGAGTGTTCGCGCCAGGCGCGTGCCAGTTCCATATCGGCTGCCTTGACGGCCTGGAAATGGGAGGGTATCTGGATAAGTACCTGTTCCCCCTCCAGCGGGAGTGTGGTGTCCGGTGGGCGGGGCAGGTCGCCTGGTCGGACGCGGTTGACGATGGTCACCCCTTCAGCAAGCAGAGCCTGCAGCCGGGGGGCCTGGTATTCCCCGCGCAAGCGGCTGACGACCCAAGGGCTGTTGATATGCCAGTCCACCTGGAAGCGGTCGCTGGGCACTCCCACATTGAGCGAGTCGCGCATACCACCGTAGAGGTCGCGCAGATAAGTGTTGCAGGTCACGCCAAGTTTGTGGAAGTTGAGGCGGGCATTGCGGCTCTCCAGTGGATCGAAGGTCCAGGTGATGAGTTCGATCCCCTGTCCGAGCACAAATGCGCGCTGGGCCAGCTTAAGGCGATAGCCCACGTTCTGGTTCTGATAGGCGGGGGCCACGCCCGCGATATGGGAGCAGTGCTTGAGCTGGCCTGCGGGTGTTAATCCCAGGAAGCCGAAGACGAAACCGATCAGCCGCTCCTCTCCCGTTTCCGGTTGTACCTCGAACGCCCCCAGTACCAGACCGCCGTTCTTTTGCGCGGTGAGCAGGACATGATCGGGCACGATTTCCACGTCGTCCAGCCCCCATATTTCGCGCTGAAGCTGCTCGATGGCCCGATATTCGGGTATGGACTGAACCGGGCGAATCTCGATGGACAAGGCCTCCCCCTCCTCTCCACATGCCTGATGCTCATGTCTGTAAATCTTACCAGGAAGTCGTGCGCTGTCAATGTTACAGGAGAGCAACCGCAGGAAGTCCTCCGGTTGCACCGATGCACTGCTTCCCTTGCCGCCCTGGCAAAATCGAGTACAATCTAGGCACGCTGTAGCTCAATCGGGATCGGGAGATGACGGGTAAACGGTTCGAGGAAGTCCCTCACACCGCTGATCTGGCTATCCGCGTCTGGGGGCGCGACCTGGCCGAGTTATTCGTCAATGCAGCCTATGGCATGGCCTGTCAACTGGGCGACCCAGAGCACATTGAGCTAACGGTCGAGTATCCCGTCGAGCTCGAAGCGCTTGACGCTGAGACGCTGCTGGTGAGCTGGTTGGGAGAATTGTTGTACCTGATGGAGCGGGATGGCTGCCTCCTCACCGAGTTCGAGATCCAGCACATCACCCCTAACCATCTGCGTGCGACGGCGCGAGGCGGGCCGGTGGAGCGGTATCATATACATATCAAGGCCGTCACGTTCAGCAATCTGAACATCATCCATACCGGGCAGGGCTACGAAACGACCGTCGTTTTCGATGTGTAATACAGGTGACGGTCACTTCCGGAAGGGACCGTTACCTGGCTGTCAAGGAGGATTTGATGGCCGACTACGACGTGGTGATCATAGGCGCGGGGCCGGGCGGCTACGTCGCTGCTATCCGGGCCGCGCAACTGGGGCTGAAGGTCGCCCTGGTGGAGAAAGAGCATCTGGGCGGGGTGTGCCTCAACTGGGGGTGCATCCCCACCAAAGCATTGCTGCGCAACGCCGAGGTCATCGCTCTGTTGAGGGAAGGTAAGGAGTTCGGCTTCTCCCTCAGCGGGTTGGAGGTAGACTTCGGAGCGGCTGTGGAGCGCAGCCGTAAAGTAGCCGACCGTCTGGTCAAAGGCATCGCCGCGCTGATGCGCAAGAACCAGGTTGAGGTGATCGAGGGACGGGGCACACTCAGCTCCCCCACCACCGTTGAAGTGACGTTGAACGCAGGCGGCACCCGCTTCCTCTCGACGCGCAACGTGATTATCGCCACAGGCAGCCGCGCGCGCACTATCCCCGGCATCGAGGTAGACGGCGAGCGCGTAGTGACCTATCGAGAGGCCATTGTGCTGCGGGAATTGCCCGACTCGGCGCTGATTGTCGGGGCTGGGCCGATCGGGATGGAGTTTGCCCACATCTGGTCCACCTACGGCACCCGGGTCACGGTGGTCGAGATGCTCCCCCGCGTGCTGCCGCTGGAGGACCCCGAGGCCAGTGCTGAAGTGGAGCGCGCCTTTAAGCGCCGTAAGGTCGCCATACTGACCTCAGCCCGCGTCCAGGGCGTGGAAAGGTCCGACGCCGGCGTCCGGGTGCGCGTCGCTGTTGAGGGAGGGGAGCAAGTGCTGGAAGCCAGGCTGGCGCTGATCGCCATTGGCGTGCAGCCCAACAGTGAGAACCTGGGGCTGGAGCGGCTCGGCGTGCAGATGGAGCGGGGCAATATCGTTGTTGACGAGCATATGCGCACGAATGTGGCTGGCGTCTACGCTATTGGCGATGTGACCGGCAAGATGGCGCTGGCGCACGTTGCCTCGGCGCAGGGCATCGTCGCGGCAGAGACAATCGCCGGTGTGGAGAGCACCAGGCTGGACTACGAGGCGATGCCGCGCTGCACCTACTGTCAGCCACAGGTAGCCAGCTTTGGCATCACCGAGGCCCAGGCAGCCGAGCGTGGGCGACAGGTCCGTGTGGGCCGCTTCCCCTTCCGGGCTAACGGCAAGGCGCTGGGGCTGGGCGATTACGAGGGCTTTGTCAAGATCGTAGCCGATGCCACCAGCGGCGAGGTGCTGGGCGCCACGCTGGTGGGGCCCGAGGTTACGGAACTGTTGCCCGAACTGGTGCTGGCCCGCCGCTGGGAGCTGACGCCTGAGGAGATCGCGCGCACGGTTCACGCCCATCCCACTCTGAGCGAAGCCATTATGGAGGCCGCACACGGAGTATTCGGCCAGCCTATCCACATCTGATGTTGCCACCGGACTACCACATCCACACCCGCTTTTCGTGCGATAGCCAGGCCGAGATGGACGCCGTGTGCCGGGCGGCACTTGCCCGGGGGCTGCGTGAGATCGCCTTGACCGACCATGTGGACTTCGGACCGGCGGACCCGCCGGACTACTTCCGCCCGTCCGAGTATTTCGCCGCCATCGAGCGCTGCCGCGAACGCTACGGAGACCGGCTCACCATCCGCGCCGGCGCTGAAGTGGGCGAGCCTCACCTCTTCGACGGACAGGCCCGGGCGGCCCTCTCGCAGGGTAGAGTTGACTTCATCATCGGGTCGGCGCACTATGCAGATGGCTTGCAGGTAGCCTGGGAAGCGCCATTTTTCGAGCAACCGCTGCGTCAGGCCTACGAAGCCTACTTTCTACAGGTGGTGCGCGTGGCCGCAGAAGGGGATTTTGATGTGCTGGGGCATCTTGACCTGGTGAAAAGGGATGCCTACAAGTTCGGCAAGCCCTATGATGGCCCCGAGCCGTACGCCGATATGATTCGCACAGCGCTGCGCTACCTGGTAGAAAGAGGAAAGGGATTGGAGATAAACACCTCACCGCTGCGCAGAGGTATGGGGGAGCCCTGCCCGTCGCTTCATATCCTGCGCTGGTATCGCGAGCTGGGCGGCGAGATCATCACCATCGGCTCCGATGCCCATACCGCGGAGGCGGTGGGGGCCGATTTCGAGCTTGCGTTGGAGATCGCGCGCTCCGTTGGCTTTACACGGCTGGCGACGTTTGAGGAGAGGAGGATCGTGTGGCGGGAGATCGAGCGCTGAGACACCCGCCCTGGCTACGGGTGCGCATACCGGCTGGCGAGACGTATCAATGGCTGAAACAGTTGATGCGCGAGGCCTCCCTGCACACGGTGTGCGAGGAGGCCAATTGCCCCAACCTCGGTGAGTGCTGGAGCCATCGCACGGCTACGTTTCTCATCATGGGCGATACCTGCACCCGCCGTTGTCGTTTCTGCAATGTCAGGACCGGGCGCCCTGCCCCCCTCGACCCCGGTGAGCCGGAGCGCGTGGCCCAGGCAGTGGCGGAGATGGGGTTACGCCATGCTGTCGTCACCTCGGTGGATCGGGACGATCTGCCGGACGGGGGGGCTTCCCACTTCGCTGCTGTCATCCGCGCTATCCGCGCCCGACGGCCCGAATGCACGGTCGAGGTGCTCATCCCGGATTTCCGCGGACGTGTCGAGCCGCTCAGGGTGGTGATGGACGAGCGCCCCGACGTGCTCAACCACAACGTCGAGACGGTGCCGCGCCTCTTCCGCACCGTGCAACCCCAATGCCGCTACGAGTGGTCGCTGGCCGTGCTGAAGAACGCCAAACGGCTATGGCCGCAGGCGGTCACCAAGAGCGGCTTGATGGTCGGCCTGGGAGAGACCGTTGACGAGGTGCTGGAGGTGATGCGCGACCTGCGCGCGGTGGAGGTGGACATCTTAACCATCGGCCAGTATCTCCAGCCGACGCGGGAACACTTACCGGTCGCCCGCTACTACATGCCGGAGGAATTCGACTTTTTCCAGGAGCGGGGATACGAGATGGGGTTCCGGTGGGTGGCCAGCGCTCCTCTGGTACGCAGCTCCTACAATGCCGAGGAACAGGCGCGCATGCTCAGAGCGGCCGTTACTCCAGCGCCTCCAGCACCATCTCGGTGATGTCCTTAACCTTGATGCGTAGCCGCTCTGCCCGGGCGGCATTAGCCAGCGTGCGCTCGCACTGCTGGCAGGCCGAGACGATGGTGGCGGCCCCGACTGCGGCGGCCTGACGGACGCGGTTACGCGCCACCGCCAGGCTTACCGCCGGATCGAAGCTCTCCAGGTTGCCTCCCCCACCGCAGCAGTGGGAGCCTGCGCGGTTCTCCTCCATCTCTACCACTCGCAGGCCAGGTATCGCGCGCAGAATGCGCCGCGGCGCCTCGGTGACGCCCCCTTTGCGCCCCAGGTCGCAGGGGTCGTGGTAAGTGACCACCTCCGCCCGTTCACGCAGCGTGAGCGCGCCGGACTCCAGCAGCCTGGCCAGGAACTCGGCGGCGTGCTGGACCTCCAGCCCCAACTCCTCCCCCAGTGCAGCAGGGTAGGAATGTTTCCAGAAGTAGAAACAGGAAGGACAGGTGGTCACGACGGTACGCGCTCCCATGGACTTGACCGCCTCGACATTGTGACGGATCAACTCACGGGCACGTTCGGGCTCCCCGTTGATGAACAGCGGGTAGCCACAGCACCATTCCTCCCCGCCCAGCAGCGCATACTCCACACTGGCGCGGTCGAGTATCTGCACTAACGACTGGGGCACCACATAGCTGCGTGGGAAGAAGGAGCCGACGCAGCCGACGAAATAGATGACCTCCGCGCGGGTTCTTCCCAGGCCGGTGGGAGGCGTGGGGAGGTTATCGGCCCAAATGAGCCGGCCTGCGTTCTGCTCTGCCGAGATATTGCGATAGTGGACGACACGCTCGTCGAGGTCGGAGAGAGCACGTGGCAGCAACCCCAGGTGAGCCAGCTCACCCCGCGTCAGCTCCAGGATGCGGTCCACCGCCACACCGCTGGGACAGACGAAAGTGCAGGCGCCACACAGGAGGCAGCGAAAGAAGGCCCGTGCATATCCATCCGTGGGCACCTCTAACAACCCCTCTTTTAATGCCCGGACCAGCGCTATCCGCGCACGTGGGGAATCGGTCTCGTTCAAACTATGCCGATAGCCCGGACAGGCGGATAGACATAGCCCGCAGCGTACACAGTAAAGTGCCTCGTCATTGGGCGTGCGTTCGGGTCTGGCTTCCATCAGTTCTCCTGTCGGGCTTCCGGCGAGGACGAGGCGTGCCTCGCCTCTACGACCGGCAAAGTAAGCAGGGCATGGGGCACAATCAGTACCTCAAGCTCCCTTCCCAGTGCGCGGGCTGCTATCTCCAGCGCCTCCTCCATCGTAGCAGCCGGAATCATTTTGCAGGCCGCCACCACATCCGGGCACTCGCTGCCGACGATGACCACGCGGGCCTCCTCCAGCACTTTGGCCATGACGAATGCTCGCTGCTGGCCGGGCGGGTAGCCGTACCGGCGGGCATGTTCCAGGATGGCCTGGACGTTCTGGGCATCGCGCATGGCAGCGAAGAAACGCTGCTCCCCCACCCCATCGCCGGCCCCGTCCTGACAGCGGGCCGGAATGATGAGGAACCCTCCCGGTTTCACCACAGGTATCGGGGCAAAGAAGAGATATGACGCCGCCCGGCTGGCCTGGTAAAGGTTGACATCCTTGGGATAGCCCACTCCCCCGATCACGACATCATACCTGTGAGGAATGGGCACCTCGTAGATCGCACGGGCAAAGGCGACCAGTTCCCGATGGGTCTGGACCGGCTCTCCAGCACGCACCTGGACGATGCGGTGCTCCTCATCCAGCACCACGTTGAGGATAAACCTGAGCCCCGCCCGCAGCGCGGCCTCGGTAATGGCCTCGTAGAATGGATTGCCCTCGGTCCTGCCCAGGCGTGTATTGGGGTCGTCCACGAAGCGCGGGCCGTGGCTATAGGCGATCAGCGCCTCTCCTGCCGCGCCCACCGCCACCGTCTTGCACCCGCCGGAGTAACCGGCGTACTGGTGTGGCTCGACCAGGCCGGTAGCGATGAGCAGGTCAGCCTCGCAGGCGGCGCGGTGTACAGAGAGGGGAATGCCGTGCACCTCCCCCAGGTCTACGAGCGCCTGTGGGTTCTGAGGCTCGTTATCAATCACGCGGTAGCGTTCCACAACAGCCTGTCCCAGCTTGGCCCGCTTCTCCTCTGAGGTGGAAGGCCGATGCATCCCGATGCCGCACAGCAGGGTAATGTCCTCGTCGCGCACGCCGGCCTGTTCCAGCTCGCGCAGAATGGCCGGCACCAGCAAATGATCAGGGCTGGCACGGGTGATGTCGGTGAAGACGATGCATACCCGGTCGCCGGGCTTAGCCATCTCCCTGAGGGGAGGGGAGGCGACTGGATGGGCCAGCGCCTCGGCGATGGCCTGCTCCACATCGGGGAGCGGCGGTGCCGGCCTGGATACGACGACCGTCCCGCGCATACCAGGGGGCAGGTCGAACTCAAGCTGAGTCTGGCTGTAAGGAACACGATACATATGCATCGTCCGGGTAACCCTTACCTTCCCGTCGGAGATACATCACACAATGCTTCGCGCACCCCTATTTTACGCCGACTTTTGACTTTGCGGGAGGGCAAGCTGAATGCTACTGCGTGGCATAAGGCTGATCCCCCACTTAGCCAGCTCTTCCACAACCCTCTCAACTAGATGATCCACCTGAGCCGCAACCTCGGGCGAGAGAGTCAACCCAATCTCCAGCGAGGCAGGCTGGACACCCCATAGCACCACATTGCGCGGGTAAAGGTCGCGCAGTTTCGCCGCGAAGAGCATATCGGGAATGCCGACCTGGTGAGGAGATAGCGCCGCCGACATAAACGCCGGTATCTCGTCCCCTTCCAGGCGCAGCAGCGTGCCTGGAGGCTGGTGCATCTCTATCGCATCAAGGATCAGTAGATTCTCCACACCTTCAAGGTAGTGTAGAAGGTCCAGACCCAGGATACCTCCGTCCAAGGTCTGGACCTCCGGTGGTAACTGATACCTGGCAGCTAACCTTTCCAGTACACGCAGCCCGATGCCATCGTCAGAGTACAGCAGATTACCGACGCCCAGGATAAGCGTGGTCACGTTGTGCTTCGAGGCGATCAACACGGGCGGCCGTTCGTCAGCACGGTCACTCTGGTGACCTCAGAGCCTTTGGCATCGAGCACGTGGACGGCACAGGCCAGGCATGGGTCGAAGGAGTGGATCGTGCGCAGTATCTCCAGTGGCTTCTCCGGGTCGGCGATCGGCGTTCCGATGAGTGCAGCCTCGTAAGGCCCCAACTTTCCGTGCGCATCGCGAGGGCTGGCGTTCCACGTGCTGGGCACCACCGCCTGGTAGTTGTGGATTTTCCCGTCCTTGATGTGAATCCAGTGTCCCAGGGCCCCGCGGGGTGGCTCGTGGAAACCGTAGCCCAGCGCCTCGGCGGGCCAATTCGCCGGATCCCATTTGCTGTTGTCGTGGATCGCCAGGTTCCCGTTGGCCATATTGGCCGCGAGTTCCTCAATCCACTGATTCATCTTGTCGGCAAGGAGCACTGTCTCAATGCACCGGGCGGCTATGCGTCCCAGGGTAGAGAAGAGTGCCTCCATGCCCACACCCAGCGTTTTCAGCACGTTATCTACTGCGGCCTTAATCTCCGGCTGGCCGGCAGCGTAGCCGACCACCATGCGGGCCAATGGCCCCACTTCCATCGGCTCGCCCTTGAAGCGCGGGGCTTTGACCCATGAGTACTTGCCCCCGGTCTCCAGATAGTGGTAAGGAGGCTGGGGACCGGTATAGTTCGGGCGCGTCTCGCCTTCCCAGGGATGCCTGGCCTTTGTGTCGTCGTCGTAGCTGTACCAGGAATGGGTCACATACTCGGTGATGTCTCGATGGTCCACCGGGATCACATTGCCCAGGTCTTTGTTCATAATCGCGCCGGCGGGGAACCACAACGTCCCATCGGCCTCGGGGAAGTCGCCGTAGCACAGGTAATTACCGGGAGCGCCGCCGATGTTGGCCCACTCCAGATAGAATGGCGCGACAGCCAGCACGTCCGGCAGATACACTTGTTTGACAAATTGAATAGCCTGGGCCTGAAGCCCTCTGAGCATGGCGATGCTGTCCGCGTTTAGAGCAGCCTGGCTGGTGGGATCCACCGGGGTGGACATCCCTCCCACCAGGAAGGTCTGGAGATGCGGGTTCTTAGATCCCAGGAGCGCGTGCATACGGATGTAATCCCGTTGCCAGTCCAGCGCCTCCAGATAATGGGCCACCGCCATCAGGTTCGCCTCGGGGGGCAGCTTGTACGCTGGATGTCCCCAATAGGCATTGGCAAACAACCCCAACTGGCCACTTTCGACAAACTTTCTGAGACGCTCCTGGACGCCCTTGAAGTAAGTGGCACTGGACTTGGGCCACTCGGAGATAGACTGGGCCAGTTTAGCAGTGGCAGACGGGTCGGCATCCAGGGCGCTGACGATGTCCACCCAGTCGAGGGCATGCAGGTGATAGAAATGGATGACGTGGTCCTGGATGTACTGGCTGCCCGCGATCAGGTTGCGCAGGATGCGCGCATTGTCGGGCACCTCGATCCCCAGCGCGTTCTCGACGGCCCGGACGGAAGCGATCGCATGGACCGTTGTACACACGCCACAGAACCGCTGGGCGAATAGCCAGGCCTCGCGGGGATCGCGCCCTTTCAAGATTATTTCCACGCCGCGCCACATCGTGC
>JAOAAG010000007.1 GCA_026418995.1 Anaerolineae bacterium | reverse complement strand
AGATGTGTATAAGAGACAGACGAACGCGCGCTGAAATGTGCCCGTCGCTGGAATGACCGGCTGGGGGAGGCCAACATTCTCCGAGCCATTGGCGACGTGCTCCAGTTTCGGAAGGAAATGGATGCGGCGCTTTCGTCCTATGAGGCGGCGCTGACCCTCTACCGGGCGGTGGGGGACCGGCTGGGGGAGGCCAACACCCTCCAGGCCATTGGCGACGTGCAGCAGTTTCGGAAGGAAATGGAGGCAGCGCTATCGTCCTATGAGGCGGCGCTGACCCTCTACCGGGCGGTGGGGGCCCGGCTGGGGGAGGCCAACACCCTCCGGGCCATTGGCGACGTGCAGCGGTTTCAGATGGACTCAGAGGCGGCGCTTTCGTCCTATGAGGCGGCGCTGACCCTCTTTCGGCAGATTGGGGACCGGCTGGGGGAGGCCAACACCTTGGCCTCCTTAAGCCGCCTGGCCCTCCAGGAGGGTCGGGATGAGCAGGCCCGCGCTCTCCTCCAGCAGGCTATGTCCCTCCACCAGGCCATCGGCGATCGCTACAGCGTTGCTGCTGACCTGTACAACTTCGGCCTGGTGCTCCAGCGGATGGGCCGCCCAGAGGAGGCCCGGCCCTATCTCCACCAGGCGGAGGACATCTTCAGGGCTATGGGCCTCAGGTGATGGCCAGGTGACGGTCACCTCCGAGGTGACCGTCACCTGAGAAAAGGAGACACCATGAGACCGCGCTTACAATTCCTTTCCCCTGAGACAATCGAGCGCATCCTGTCCGAGGCCTACGCACTGCTGGAGGAGCCGGGGGTGCGCATCCATTCGGACCGGGCGCTGCACCTGCGGGCCGAAGGTGGCGCCAGGGTGGATTTCGAGCGCCAGGTGGCACAAATCCCGCCCCACCTGGCCCAGCAGGCAGTGGAGACGGCTCCTTCCTCCTTTCACCTGTACAATGCCGCGGGCAGCCCAGCGGTCCATTACGGCGGGGAGGCGGTGCATTTCGATCCCGGCTCGGCGGCCATCGAGCTACTCGACGCGCACACCGGCCGCTCCCGCCCGCCGGTCACCGCCGATTGTGTGCGCTTCGTCCAACTGGCCGATGGGCTGGAGGCGCTGGACGCAGTCGCCACCTCGCTGGTATGCGCGGATGTGCCGCAGGCGATCGCTGATCTCTACCGCCTGTACCTGGTGTTGCTCTACACCGACAAGCCGGTGGTCACCGGGGCTTTCGGGGTCGCGAGCTGGCACACGATGAAGGAGCTGCTGGTCGCGGTGGCCGGGAGTGAGCAGGCGCTCGCGGAGCGGCCGCGCGCCATCTTTGACGTCTGCCCCTCCCCGCCGCTCCTGTGGTCGGAGATCACGTGTGAGAACCTGATGGACTGCGCCCTCCACAGGATACCAGCGGAGCTGGTGAGCATGCCGCTCGCGGGTGCTACGGGTCCGGCCACGCTGCTGGGCACCGTCGTTCAGCACACGGCCGAGAATCTGAGCGGCGTCACCATCCACCAACTGGCTAACCCTGGGGCGCCCATCGTCTGGGGCGGCAGCCCCGCCGCCTTCGATATGCGCACCGGCACCACCCCGATGGGAGCCATCGAGACAATGATGATTGATTGCGCCTACGCGGAGGTGGGCAAGTTCCTAGGGCTGCCTACCCACGCCTATCTGGGGATGTCAGACGCCAAGGTGGTGGATGCCCAGTGCGGGCTGGAATCGGGCATCGGCGCGGTGCTGGGGGCATTGGCAGGCATCAACATGATCTCCGGGCCGGGGATGCTCGACTTCGAGAGCTGCTTCAGTCTGGAGAAGCTGGTGATTGACGCCGAGATTGTCGGGATGGCTAAGAGGCTGGTAAAGGGGCTGGTCGAGCGCGAGACGCCCTTGGGGCTGGAGGTCATCCGGCAGGCAGGCCACGCCGGCCATTTCCTCGCCCTGCCCCACACCCGCCGCTGGTTTCGCGCGGAGCTTTTCATCCCCAGCCCGGTGATAGACCGCGACTTTCGCCGGGAATGGGAGGCCAAAGGCAGCCTCACCGTCACCGAGCGGGCAGCCCGCCGGGTCGAAGAGGTGATCGCTGCCTATCAGCCAAAAGAATTGCCGCCTGAGGTACGGCGGGAGCTGGAGGAGATCACGCTGCGGGCAGCGCGGGCGGCGGGGATGGAGTATCTGCCGGTAGCGGAGAGCAAGGGCTAGACTGGGGATTGGAGGATTGGGGACAGGAGGCCGCTGTCCCTGGCTTCAATGGAGGGCACATGGAAGACTTACTCACTCGCTTACAGGAAGCGGTTGTCAACGGCGAACCGGAGCTGGCGCGGGCGCTGGCCATACAGGCACTGGAGGCTGGCATTGCTCCTCTGAGGGCGATCGAACAGGCGCTGAGCCCAGGCATGCAGCTTGTCGGGGCACGTTATGAGCATGGCGACTACTTCATCCCCGACCTGGTGATGGCTGCCGAGGCGATGAAGGCGGCTATGCAGGTCTTCGAGCCGGCTCTGCTGGCGCGCCAGGAGCAAAGGCGGGTGCTCGGCACGGTCGTCATCGGCACTGTCGAGGGGGATATCCACGAGATCGGTAAGAGCCTGGTGGCGACGATGCTCAGCGCGGCGGGCTTTCAGGTGCACGACCTGGGGGTGGACGTGCCGGCAGGCGTTTTTGTTGACAAGGTACGCGAGGTCGGCGCCGATGTGGTCGGCCTGTCGGCCCTGCTCACCACGACGATGCGCAATCAGGAGGTGGTGATCGAGGCGCTGAAGGAGGCCGGGCTGCGCGAGCGCGTGAAGGTCGTCGTTGGCGGCGCGCCGGCCAGCGCCGAGTGGGCGCAGACCATCGGCGCCGACGGCTATGCCGAGAACGCCAACGAGGCGGTGGACGTCGTGAAGCAGTTGCTGGGTGTGCAGGCGTGAGGATTGACGGGAAGACGCAACTGGTCGGTGTGATCGGCTGGCCGGTGGAGCACAGTCTATCGCCGGCCATGCACAATGCGGCCTTCGAGGCGCGCGGGCTGAACTGGTGCTATGTGCCGCTGCCGGTCGCGCCGGGGCAGGAAGAGGCAGCGATACGCGGACTGGCGGCGCTGGGCTTTCGCGGGGTCAACATTACGGTCCCGCACAAGCAGAGCGTGCTGCGCGTGCTGGACACGATTGCTCCTGAGGCCGCTGCTATCGGCGCGGTCAACACGATTCTCATCACCCGCGAGCCGGACGGCAGGCCCCTGCTCCACGGCTACAACACCGACGCCCAGGGGTTTGTCGGCGCGCTGCGGCGGGAAGGGTTTGAGCCGCGAGGGAAGCAGGTGGTGGTCGTGGGGGCGGGCGGTGCGGCCCGGGCGGTGGTGCGCGGCCTGCTGGAGGCCGGAGCTGGTCGGATAACGGTGCTTAACCGTACACTGGAAAGGGCGCGCAGGCTCACTTCAGAGCTCCAGGACTCCCGCCTGGAAGCCCGCGAGCTTACGCCAGAGCTGCTGGTCAGGGTAGCCAGCGAGGCCGAGCTGCTGGTCAACACGACGACGGTCGGCATGTGGCCTCATGTGCAGGCGTCCATCTGGCCGGTCGCGGTGCCCGTGCCCTCGCATCTGACCGTATTCGATCTCGTTTACAATCCGCTGGAGACGTTGCTGCTGCGCCAGGCGCAGGAGTGCGGGGCGCGGACGATTGACGGGCTGGGGATGCTGGTGGAACAGGGCGCGCTGGCCTTCGAGATATGGACGGGGCAGCCTGCCCCCACCGCGGTGATGCGCGCGGCGTGTGAGCAGTGGCTGCACCGGGCGTGATGTTTCACGTGAAACATTTCACCCCACGTGTAGCGCTACGTTCCCAGGCATATGCCGAGGCAATCCCGCCGGCCGCAGAGGAAGGCGGCGATGTCCATCGGCCGCCCGCCCGCTATCTGGACCTCTTCCAGGCGCAGCGCTCCCTCGCCCGTGGCCACGGCAACGGTGGCTCCGTTGTCCAGCAGCAGCAAGGTGCCTGGCCTCTCCTCACCCCGCCATTCGGGAAGCGGGGTGGCGCGCAGGATTTTCAGATGCTGACCGCGCAGGGTGGTAAAGGCGCCGGGCCAGGGATGGTACGCCCGCACCTGGCGCGCCAGTTCCGTCGCAGGCCGGGACCAGTCTATCCGCCCATCCTCTTTGCGTAAGACACCGGTGTACGTCACACCCTCGTCTGGCTGGGGCCTGGGCTTCAGTTCCCCCGCCAGGTAGGCCGGCAAAACCTCCAGCAGTAATTGTGCCCCCAGCAACGCCAGACGTGCCTCCAGCGTGGCCTGTGTATCGTCCGGCCTGATCGGCTCCTCCCGCTGCGCCAGGATGGGGCCAGTGTCTATCCCGGCGTCCATCTGCATAATGGTCACCCCGGTCACCTCGTCGCCGGCCAGGAGCGCCGCCACGATAGGCGCCGCCCCGCGCCAGCGGGGTAGCAGCGAGGCGTGGACATTCAGGCAGCCGTAACGCGGCAGCTCCAGCACCTCCCGGCGCAGGATCTGGCCGAAGGAGGCCACCACGATGAGCTGCGGCGCCCACGCCACCAACTGGGCCAGGGCCTGCGGATCGCGCAACGAGGGGGGCTGGATGAGCGGCAGCCCGCGCTCCAGCGCGGCCCGTTTAACCGCCGGCGGTGTGAGCTGCTGTCCGCGCCCAGCCGGCCGGTCCGGCTGGGTCACCACGCCGACGACGGGGTAGTTATCGGCCAGTGCCATCAGAGTCGGGACGGCAAAGGCCGGGGTGCCCATAAAGACAATCCTAGGTGTCTGACTCATCTGTCCCGGTCACCTCACGTTGGCGCAAGGCGAACAGGGTTTTCCAGGCCTGCCCCACCCGCCTCAAGAGGGCTGCCCGCCCGGCCCGCTCCTCCGACACCGCTTTGACCTCGCCGGTCTGACGCAGGCGATACGGAAGATTGAGAAGCAGGAGCAGTAACCAGCCGCCCAGGAAGGCCAGCAGCCCAATCGTGCCTATCCCGGCCAACTGCGCCACCAGTTGACCGGGGTCGCTGCGGAAGCCCCCCGCCGGGAAGAGGCCGCTCACTCCCTGGCCGGCTATGCCCAGGTAGTCCTCCCACCCGATACGGTTCCAGCCCTGGCCCCAGCGGCCATCGGCAAACAGCGCCGTTGCCAGCACGCCCCACCCTCCTCCCACCAGGCCAAGCGGAATTGCCGCCGTCCCGTCGGGGAGGCGCAGGAGGTGGTCCACCAGGTAGACCGCGACGGGTAGCAGCAGCCCGGCCAGTGCGCCGGTAAACAGGGCCGCCCCCGGGGAGAGAAACGGCGCCCCGGCCGCGGCCGCGATCCACCCGGCTACGGCCCCGCGCGCCGACATCAGCGCTTCCACGCGGCCGAGCGCGGCCCAGCAGTAGAGCTGCGAGGTCAGGGTGCCCCCGATCCCCGCCAGCAGCCCGTTGACCGCGATGCGCGGCAGGTTCAGCTCCGCCCCTGCGACGTGGAATGGCTCGCTCAGTGCCCAGCCTATCCAGCCCAGGCCGAACAGCAGTGCGCCCAGGTTCGCCAGGAGAGGAAAATGGGCCGGCGGCATCTCGGCAGGTTTGCCCGGCTCCTGCGGAGGCATCGCATCGGGCATACCTTTCCGCAGCCCCAGCAGCCCCCCCAGCGCGACCAATCCTCCCAGCAGGTAGACCACCCCACCTCCGGCGTGGTCAACAAATCCGTGGCCGCGTCCGAGCACGTCCTCCTGTCCCAGATTCGCAAGCCAGCCTCCACCCCAGACCCAGCAAGCGACCAGAGGAAAGAACAGCGTGGCTACGGCCAGGCCCACGACGACAACCTGCCACCCCCGCGCCCGTCCATAGAGGCTGAGAACGGGCAGGAGCACCGCCATCATCACCATCGGGAGATAGATGACGAAGAGGCTCAATACTTCGGGTGTGGCAGCCTCGCCGGAGAGGAAGAAGCCGGCCAGGCCGATCAGGCCCCAGGAGAGGCCTCCCTCGCCAGCGAAGATTCGCTTCAGGCCCTCCAGGCCCGGTCGGCTCACGACCAGCCAGGCGCCGCCCAGGTGAAAGGCGAAGCCTGCCACAAAGTACCCCAATGTTGCCAATGCCATCGCCAGCGCTGCGACGGTGGTCGCGCGCTGTGCCCGCTCCGCCTCCATCCCGCCCCAGGCCAGGAGGAAGAACCCCACTGGTAGGAGATAACCCAGCAGCGCCGGAAGCCAGCTCTCGGTTGCCATAATCGTTCCTTTCGGATAAAATAGTAACACCGTCATAATCTTACCAAACTCCACCGTTTTAGCCAAGTGCGGGGCATGTGCCCTATGAGCGAGAGCCCACCAGGCGAGCAGGAGGAGCCGCTACGGCTGCTGGCCGATGGCATGCTGGGCAGGCTGGCCAAATGGCTGCGCCTGCTCGGCTACGACACGGCCTACGAAAACGATGCCCCCGACCATGAGCTGGCCCGCCGCGCCCGCGCCGAGGGACGTGTCCTCCTCACCCGCGACCGGGAGTTAGCCGCCCGGCCAGGGCTACGCGCCCTGTTGATCCAGGCGGAGACGCTGGAGGAACAGGTGCGCGAGGTGCAGGACGCGCTGGGCCCACCGCCCGGTACACCGCTGTCCCGTTGCCCCGTCTGTAACGGCGACCTGAAGCCGGTAGCGCCCTCCGAGCTGGTCGGGCAACTGCCGCCCTATGTGCTGCGCACCCAGCGTCAATTCCGCCGCTGTCCTGACTGTGGGCGTGTCTACTGGCGCGGGACGCATATCGAGAGCATGCGACGGCAGATGGACAGGTTCTTCGAGCGGATGCCGTAGGGTGTGGGGCGTGCGCCGTGTTGCGTGTTCCGTGTTGCGTGTTCCGTGTTGCGTGTTCCGTGTTGCGTGTTTCGTGTTGCGTGTTCCGTGTTCCGTGTCGTGTGTTGCGTATGCCGTCTGTCCCTGCCCCTTGCTCCTATCCTTCCCAGTGAAGCCGGCCCCGCTCCAGCACCGCGACTCTCCCGCCCACCACTGGCGCCAGCCCGGCGCTGTGCGTGGTGAGCAGAATGGTGTGGCCCTGCTCGGCCATTTCGGCAAGAAGCGTGGTCACCATCTGGATGGATCGGGCGTCCAGGCCAGCATACGGCTCGTCCAGCAAAAGCACCGCCGGCCGGTGAAGCACGGCGCGTGCTAGCGCAAGCCGCTGCTGCATGCCCTTGGATAGAGTCCGTACCGGCTCATGCCTGCGCTGAAGCAGACCCAGCCGCTCCAACAGCTCCCGTATCCGTTCCTCGCTGTCGGCTAGCTCGTACATCCGTGCATAGAAGCGCAGATTCTGCTCAGGGGTCAAATCGTCGTAAAGGAGGGTCTGGTGGGAAAGGAAACCGATGTGGCGCCGTATCCGCGCGCTGGCTTCTTTCAGCTCCAGGCCCAGGATACGCACCAGGCCGCTCGTGGGCCGGCTCAGGGTGGCAAGAATGCGCAGCAGCGTGGTCTTCCCCGCGCCGTTAGCCCCGATCACCGTCACCCACTCGCCAGGCGCCGCCACAAGCTCGACTCCGTTCAGCACCCGGCGGGGGCCGAACGCCTTGACAAGCTCACGACACTCGATGACCGGCGGCAAGCGCGTAGAGAGGGTCACCACTCACCCCAGCCTCTGATCGCAACCACCCCGCCTATCAGCAGGAGCATGCCCCCCCACCAGATAAACCTGGTCAGCGGATTGATGAAGACCTTGAAGGCCGCCACTGCTCCGCCGTCTGTCCAGCCGGTCAGCACCAGATAGAGGTCTTCCCACACTCCCGCTCGCACCGCCGGCACACCCCGTGTGATGTCAAAGGTCGAGTAGTGCTCCATACGCGGACTGAGCGTGGCCAGGCGCTCGCCGCCCCGGTAAACGGCAACAGAGGCGTACTCGGCGGTGTGGTCGCTGGCCTCCTTGCTATGTAGCCCCTCGTAGACCAGCGTATAGCGGCCAACACGGATGGACTCGCCAGGGCTGAGCACCGCCACCGTTTCTGCCGCGTACATGCGCGTGCCTGCAATTCCTGAGGCCAGCAACGCCACACCCAGATGAACCAGATACCCGCCCCATCTGGGATCTTGCAGCACCCGGAGCACAGTGCGCTTCCCGGGGCCGAGGACGTCCCAGCACTCTGCCAAGGTCGCCGCCCCGGCAGCGCCGATGACGGCAAAGGCCAGAAGCGCTGGCGTCCTGGTGAAGCCGGCCAGCGCCCCGGCCACCGGCGTCAGGATGGCGCCCGCCAGCACAGGGAGGCTCCGCCTCCGCAACTGTCGCAGTGTGGTGGCGACAGGGCCTGTCAGAGGGCATATCCCCATCAGCAGCACCAGGGCGGCAAACTGAGGGCCGGTCGCCCGGTCGAACCAGGCGGCGGTCACTTCCATGCTACGGCCAAGGAGGGCCCTGGTGAGCGCGGGGAACGTACTGCCGACAAACACCGTAGCCGTGACGGTGACGAAGATAAGCAACGACAGAAAGAGCACGCTGCTCCTGGAAAGCAAACCAGCGGTGGAATCCGGGCTGCCCAGGAGCTTACGGCGGTGGATAATCAGTGCACCTGAGCCGGCCAAGGTCAGGATGACGAAGGAGAGCAGATAGTAACCCAGCGGAGAGCGAGCGAAGGTGTGAACGGACTCCACCACGCCGCTGCGTGTGACAAAAGTGCCGAACAGGACGAGGACCAAGGAGAGCGCGGCCAGGAGCACGTTCCACAGGCGGAATGCCTGACGCCGCATCTGCATCTTGAGGCTATGGAGGAGCGCCGTAGCAGTAAGCCAGGGCATCAACCCGGCGTTCTCCACCGGATCCCATGCCCAGTAGCCGCCCCCCCCCAACACATCATAGGCCCAGCGCGCCCCCAGCAGCAGCCCCAGCCCCAGGAAGAGCCAGGCCACCAGCAGCCAGCGATAGGCAGCCGCAGGCCAGCGGTCAATCTGCCCGCCTACCAGCGCTGCCATCGCCAGAGCGAACGGCACTGTCAACCCTATGTACCCGAGGTAGAGCGTGGGAGGATGCAGGAGCATCGCCGGGTGGCGTAACAACGGGTGCAACCCCAGCCCATCGGCCGGAGCCACGCGCGACTCGACGAACGGATTGGACAGGAAGAGCGTCAGCGCGGTAAAGAAAGCGGTGGTGAGGCTGAGGAAAGGCAGCGCCCAGGGCACAAGATGGCGGGCATGCCCTGGAGGACGGGCCATGACCAGCGCGGCGCAGAGGGACTGTAAGCACGCCCACAAGAGAAGCGAGCCCTCCTGGCCGGCCCAGAGCGCCGCGACTTTCAGATGGGTGGGCAGGCTGGTGCTCGAGTGGTGGGCTACATAGCGTATCTGGAACTGATCACTCAGGAAGGCAAGGACCAGGAGCAGAACGGCCAGCGCCAGGCAGGATGCGGCGACATAGACCCCACGACAGGCGTCCCGGAAAAGGTGCGGAGCGTTCCGCCGGAGGCTCCAAAAGGCAGCGACGGCCGCGTACAGAGCCGCTGCCAGCGCCAGGCTCATGAGTACGGAACCCAGCTCTGCCGGCACCGTCACGGCGCTTCCATATAGCGAGCGGGGCATTTCAACAGCACCTCGTCGGCATAGAAACGGCCATCCTCCCCCAGACGACCGCGCACGATCGCCTGGGCCTCGCCCCGCAGCAGATCAGGCTTCGTGTTCTCGTAGACCACCTCAAGGCGCGGAGCCTGCGGGTCCGTCATCGCAGCGCGGAGCACAGCCGCCGGCCCGCCGGCCCGCGCGATCTCTCGCGGATCACCCGGTACATGCACAATGGTGAAGGTCAACCGGGGCACGGAGGGGTCGTAGGAGATGGATGTCCCGAGCACCGCGCCGGAGACAGTCACATCCCGCCCGACCGCCGCTCTCCCCATTGCCAGCAGTTCTTCGACGGTCAGGAAGTAACGGGTCGTGTCGCCACCGCTGCCGACCAGCAACCAGGCCCCGGTGGCGACAATCAGCGCCCCGGCAATGAGCAGCCGTGTCTTACTCCCCATGGCCTTGGCCGTGTTCCAGGCGAAATTCCCACGCGCACCAGTATTCGTCCGGGCGGGAGTCGGGCGGGCAGATAAGGCAACGAGTGCTGATACGGGGGTCAATGGTGCGGGCAAAGCCCGCGTATTCCACCAGCCCCACCGGCTGGCAGGGGAAATCCGCCAGCCCCTTGCGCCGCCGTGCTTCCTGGACGCGACACTCGTTCATCCTGAGAAGCAGCGTTTGCTCATCCACCCGGACGATCTCCTGGCGGTTGATGTACGCATACAGGCGATACCCCAGCGCCCGCTCCAGCGCCTCCAGCCCTCCGCCTGCCGCGATCCCGTGGCGCTGCATAATACGCCTGGCCTCGATGACGGTAAACCCTTCCCAGGCGCGGACATCGAGCTCAATGGCCGCCTCCATACCATACGCTTCCTCAGCGGCAAGGAACCACAGCCCGTCGTGAGCCAGCCAGTTCCTGGCCGCATCCTCCAGCATCGCGACCAGCTCCTCTTTGGAGTGCTGCATCAGCCGCTCGCGGTGGCTCATTAGTGCGCCTCGCCGCGCTGTGTCCGCAATCCCCTGGGGACGTAAGCGGGCAGCTTCTTTGCGGCAAAGATAGGCTTGAGGCGGGCAAAACGTTGCAGGCCGTTCACCAGCGGCACGCTGGGCCAGTCATCACCAATGAGAGGGCGTGCGTAGCGCACAAACTCATCGCTTACGTCAGTGCGGGAGGGCAAAATCCAGGCCGCGGGAAAAGTGCGCTCCGAGTTCGCCACCACCTCCAGCGGCACCTTGTCGTAGTGTACCCGATACAGGGGACCCGGGTCGCGCAGGATGGTCGCCATGTACCCGGAACCATGCTCTAGCGCGATAAACACTGCCTGCCGTCCCACCAGGTACGCCTCCTCCAGGTCCACCGTCGAGGCGTAGATGATATCGTGGCGCTGGAGGGTGCCAGGCGTGTTGCCCCGCGCTCCCAGCCCCACATCGTTCAGATAGTTCACGACGCACTGGGCTACGGTCATTCTGCTGGCGGAGAACATCGTGTGGCCGAAGGCATCCTTACGGGCGCCGATGTCCCCCACGTCGAAGCCCTCGCTTACAATGACGATCGCACGCCCGCGCGCCCGCACCATATCATTGACGCGGTCGGCCAGTTCCTCCAGCGAGAGGCCGGATTCGGCCATCACGATCAGCAGCGGCATCTGACGCTCCGGATCGCCCAGGCGGGACGCCGCAGGGATAAAGCCGATCTTGCGCCCCATCGCCTGCACCACCAGCACCGGAGCGGAGGTGTACGATCCCCGGTTCTCTTCCTCCAGATTCTGGACCACAAGCGCCCAGTAACGCGCCGCACTGCCATAGCCTGGCGTGTGGTCAACAAGCTTGAACTCACTGTCGCCCACGTCGTTGTCAATCGTCTTCGGCACTCCGGTAGCGACCAGTTCCAGGCCTCTTTCCCTGGCCAGCCGCGCGATCTTGTTGGCCGTGTCCATCGAGTCGTTGCCGCCGATGTAGAAAAAGTACCCGATGTTGTGCGCGCGGAGGACAGCAATGACGCGCTCGAAGTCCTCCTCATCCTTGAGCTTATAGCGGCATGTGCCGATCGCGCCCGCTGCGGGTGTAGTGCGCAGCAGGGCGATCTCCTCAGCCTCCTGCGCGGAGAGGTCCAGCAACTCCTCCTTAAGTACGCCTTCGATACCGTGCAGGCCGGCATAGATGGTGCCGAAGTGTTCCGGCAGCTCCATACACGTGTCAATAACGCCACGCAGTGAATTGTTGATCACCGGCGATGGTCCGCCTGACTGAGCAACAAGCACGTTGGGCTGTGTCAAATGTACCTCCTTACACCTGGTATGATGTAGACGTGACACTCCCGCCGCTGCCGCTCCAGTTGGTGTGGAAAAACTGGCCGCGCGGGCGGTCCACGCGCTCGTAGGTATGCGCGCCGAAATAGTCACGTTGCGCCTGGATCAGATTAGCCGGCAGCCGCTCGCGCCGATAGCCGTCGTAAAAAGCCAGCGCACTGGAGAGCGCTGGCACCGGCAGGCCAGCCTGAACTGCCTGCGCCACCACCCGGCGCCACCCCGCCTGGGCCGCCGTCACCTCGGCGTTAAAATACCCGTCGAGCAGCAGGTTAGGGAGCTGAGGATTCCTGTCGAAAGCCTCCTTAATCTTCCCCAGGAAGACGGAGCGGATGATGCAGCCGCCGCGCCACATCAGCGCGATGCCGCCCAGGTTGAGATTCCAGCCATACTCTCTGGCCGCCTCGCGCATCAGCATGTAGCCCTGCGCGTAGGAGATAATTTTGGAGGCGTACAAAGCATCGTGCAGATCGCGGATGAAGGCTGCTTTGTCCCCCTCGAACACGGCGGCTGGGCCGTTAAGCACCTGCGATGCGGCTACGCGCTCCTCTTTCAGCGCCGAGAGACACCGGGCAAAAACAGCCTCGCCGATCAACGTCAACGGTATCCCCAGGTCAAGCGCCGAAATCACCGTCCACTTACCGGTCCCCTTCTGGCCGGCAGTATCGAGAATGTTCTCCAGGAGCGGAGAGCCGTCCTCATCCCGATAGGCCAGGATGTCGGCAGTAATCCCGATCAGGTACGAGTCCAGTTTGCCCCGTTTCCACTCACTGAAGACGCGATGCATCTCCTCGTGGCTCAGGCCCAGCCACTCCTTCATCAAAAAGTAGGCCTCGGCGATGAGCTGCATATCGCCGTACTCGATGCCGTTGTGCACCATCTTGACATAATGACCAGCACCGTTTTCCCCCACCCAGTCACAGCAGGGCGAGCCATCGTCTACCCTGGCAGCGATGGCCTGGAAGATGGGACGCACGTGGGGCCAGGCAGCGGGCGAACCGCCCGGCATAATGGAGGGCCCGTGGCGTGCCCCCTCCTCGCCGCCAGAGATACCGGTGCCGATGTAAAGTAACCCTTTCGACTCGACGTAGCGGGTGCGGCGGATGGTATCCTCGAAATTGGAGTTGCCGCCATCAATGATGATGTCGCCTGCCTCGAGGAGCGGGATAAGCGCCTCGATAAAGTCATCCACCGGCTGCCCCGCCTTGACCATCAGCATCACCCGGCGGGGCCTTTTGAGCAAACCGACCAGTTCCTCCAGCGAATATGCGCCGACGATCGCAGTGCCCCTGGCCTCTCGCTGGAGGAACTCGTCTACTTTCGAGACGGTGCGGTTAAATACCGCGACTTTGAAGCCGTGGTCGTTCATATTGAGGGCCAGGTTCTGCCCCATCACAGCCAGGCCAATCAGTCCAATATCCGCCTCGCTCATCCGTTCACATCCCTTTCCTGATCATCCTGACCGCTCGCCACGCCCCGACGATGGAATTGGCGACCCCGGCGTTGCTCTCGCTCTGGGAACCGACGAACCACAGCCCTCGAATCGGGGTTCTGTGGGGCGCACCGGACCTGCCCAGCACCGGCGCCACGCCACCGAAACTGTGGTGCTCCTGCAGCGTGCGCACACGGAAGTCCTGGGGGGTGAGTATCACCCTGACCTGCGCGCGCTCGCCCAGGCCAGGTATCACCTTGCCGGCCTCGGCCAGCAATTTGTCGGCCATCTCGTCGCGGCGCTGGGTCCAGGTTCCCTCGCTCAGATGGTTGGGGGCGATAGTATAGACGGTCACCGCATGATGGCCTGGCGGCGCCATGTCCGGCGAGTGCAGCGAGGGGATGTAGATCAGAAAGCCGTCTTTCCCCTCGTGGTACTCCCCGCGCCGGCACCGCTCGATGCCACCCTCGACATCGTAAGTGTTATAGTAGTAGCACAGGGGTATCGGCTGATAGGGCGTGGGGTCGAAATCAATACCAAGGTGCACCATCAGCACCGACTCCATAAACGGCACGTCGGCGACGCGGGCGGAGAAATCGGCGGGCAGGTACTCACGGCCAACCAATCCGAAAAAGGCCTCGTGGGCACCACCGCTGGCGACCACCAGCTCGGCCGGTTCATCACGGCCATCCTCAAGACGTACCCCCGTCACCCGTCCATCCGCGATGGTGATCTTCTGCACCCGCGTGCCTGTGCGGATTTCCCCGCCGTGCTGACGTACCACCTCCGCCAGCGCCTCCACAAGTTTGCCGCACCCCCCAAGGACGTAATGGAAAGCAGGCCGCTTACCGGTCACCGAGGGGGAGAGCCGGGTCGGGATGCGCTTGTCGAAAGCGGTCTCCGGGTTCACCAGTGGAATGAGCAGGCCAGGGAAAATACTGGGGGGCACAACAAAGTCGGCTAAAATGACCGTGTAAATCGCCTTGAGCTTGGGGTCGCGGAAGAAGTGGTCCATCACCTGGGCCGCGTTCCAGTTCTTCATCCGCATTACCTGGAGGAAAGCCAGCCAGAGGCGGGCCTTGAGCAGGAATGCTCGCAGGCCATCGGCCCGTTCAGCCTGGTGAGAAAGCGCCGCCAGCCCCATCATCTGGTCGTAGAAGCGGTAGTAGCGGTCCAACCCCTCTTGCTCGGCGGGGAACTGTCGCTTGAGCCATTCCCGCCGCCAGTAGGGACCGCCATACTCGGCAGGGGGGAGAATACGGAAGTCGGGGAAACAGATGCCCCGCTCCCCGCGCTCAAGTCTAACCCGCTGCGCGGCACCCACCTCGGCCAGCACCTCGCCAGCCGGCTCCCCCGGGCCGATGCCCTCCAGCATCAGCGGGCCCAGGTCCCACCCGAACCCCTCTTCCCACAAAGTAGCGGTCACGCCGCCGATCTGCCCGAACTGTTCGCAGACTGTCACCTGATGGCCGTCACGCGCCAGCAGCGCTGCCGCCGTGAGCCCCGACACGCCCGAGCCGATAACGATTGCTTTCATACCACCCTCCCCAATGCAATGCACTCATCTCCACGCACCACGCTCTACCTCAGCCCCAGCTCCAGCCGGGCAATCACCATCCGCTGAATCTCGCTGGTGCCCTCGTAGATTTCGGTAACTTTGGCATCGCGGAAATACCGCTCGATCGGAAGCTCCTTACTATAGCCCATCCCCCCGTGGATTTGTATAGCCTGCGTGGTCACCCACATAGCGGTCTCTGAGGCGAAGAGCTTGGCCATCGAGGATTCGAGGGTATAGCGGCGTCCGGTTTGCTTGGACTCCTCCTTGGCCAGAGCCGCCTGATAGATCAGCAGCCTGCTGGCCTCAATACGGCACTTCATATCGGCGATCTTTTGCTGGATCATCTGGAACTCGCCGATTTTCTGGCCGAAGGCCTCGCGCTCCCGGGCGTAGGCCACAGCGGCCTCATAAGCCGCCTCGGCGATGCCCAGCGCCTGAGCAGCGATGCCGATGCGGCCGGCATCCAGCACCGACATAGCGATTTTGAAGCCCTCCCCCTCCTGACCCAGGCGCCGTTCCACCGGGCACCTGTAGTCCTCCAGATGGATCTCGCAGGTAGCAGAGGCGCGGATACCCAGTTTCGGCTCTGTCTTGCCCCGGTGAAAGCCCGGTTCGTCGGTATCTATAATGAAAGCGCTGACTCCCCGGTGGCGCGGTTGGGCCTCCGGGTCGCTCTGGGCGAAGAGAACGATGTATTTGGCCGCCGGGCCGCTGGAAATCCAGGACTTGGTGCCGTTGATCACATAGCAGGAGCCATCCGGGGACAGGGTGGCGGTTGTGCGGATGTTTCCTGCGTCGGAGCCGGATTGGGGTTCGGTCAGGGCGTAGGCGCCGATGAGCTGTCCGCTCGCGACCGGGCGCAGGTAGCGCTGCTTCTGTTCCTCATTGCCGTAGCGGAGGATGCCGTAGCAGTAGAGGGAGTTGTTAACAGACATGATGACCCCATGCGCAGCGTCCACCTTGGAGATTTCCTCCAGGGCCAGCACGTAGGCAAGTGTGTCCATCCCGGCACCCCCGTATTCCTCCGGGACTTCGATGCCCATGAAGCCCTGTGCTCCCATTTTGCGTACCGTTTCGTAGGGGAACTCGCCGGTCTCGTCACAATGCGCGGCTATCGGGGCGATCTCCTTTTGGGCGAACTCCCGTGCCATATCGCGGATCATGCGGTGCTCATCGCTCAGTCGCAGGTCCATCGCACCCTCCCCGTGATCGGATATCCCAAACGAAATTTGGGATAATTTGGGATAAATTGGGATATAGTGGGCTGGGATTCACCCGGAGGCGCCGCGGATCACCTCCAGCCCCCCCATCCAGTCGCGCAACACTTCCGGCACTACGATGCTGCCGTCCGCCTGCTGGTAATTCTCCAGCACGGCGATCATGACCCTGGGCAGGGCCAGGCCGGAGCCGTTGAGCGTGTGGACAAAGCGGGGTTTGGCGCCCGGTTCGGGCCGGTAGCGGATATTCGCCCGGCGGGCCTGGAACGCTTCACAATTGCTCAGGCTGCTGACCTCCAGCCATTCCCCGCACCCTGGCGCCCACATCTCGATATCGTAGGTTTTGCTGGAATGGAAACCAAGATCGCCGGTGCATATCTGCACCAGCCGATGGGGCACACCCAGGCGCCGGCAGATGTCCAGCGCATCCTCAACCATCGCCTCCAGCTCGGCGTAGCTATCCTCCGGGGTGGTGATCTTATACATCTCCACTTTGTCGAACTGGTGCCCCCGCTTGATGCCGCGCACATCCCGCCCGGCGCTCATCTTCTCCCGGCGGAAGCAGGCCGTGTAGGCCACGTAGCGCAGGGGCAGTTCCTCCGCATCCAGGATTTCGTCGTGGTGCAGGCCGGTGAGGGGGATTTCAGCCGTCCCGATGAACCACACATCATCTTCGACGTCATGGTAGATATTCTCGGCCAGGCGGGGGAGTTGCCCGGCCTGCCACATACATTCTTCTTTCACGATAAAGGGAGGGTATACTTCGGTATAGCCGTGCTCACGGGTGTGCACATCCAGCATCCAGGAGATGAGTGCACGTTGCAGCCTGGCGCCGGCCCCGCGCAGCACATAGAAGCGACTTCCCGCTATTTTGACGCCGCGCTCAAAGTCAATGATGCCCAGCTCCGGCCCCAGCTCCCAGTGGGGCACCGGCTCAAAGTTGAACTCAGGCAACTTACCCCATTCCCGCACTACAATGTTATGCGTTTCATCCGGGCCAACCGGCACGCTGGGGTGGGGGAGGTTAGGCATATCCAGCATCGCCTTTTCCAGCTCGGCCTCCACCTGACGGAGCTGCTCCTCCAGCTCCGCGATGCGGTCTCCTACCTGGCGCATCTGGGCGATACGTTGCTCGCGCGCAGCCTGGTCCTTGAGCTGGGGAATCTCTTTGGATACGCGGTTACGTTCCGCTCTTAACTCCTCTACCTCCTGGAGCAGCTCGCGCCGTCGCGCGTCCTGCGCGAGGATGTGATCTACCCGGCCGGGGTTCTCGTTGCGGTGCAGGAGCGCGGCCCTCACCGCGTCCGGGTGCTCGCGGATGAATGCAAGATCAAGCATAGGCAGCCCTCTCCAGATATTGAGTTCATGATAGGGGTCTACCCGCATCCCCGCAGCAGATTATAGCATGAGGTGAAGGCGCGTCAAATCTAATGCTCATGTCCGACATAGAATCGAGCGGGGCAGACGTCTATCCTGTCAATGTCTGGAAAGGTCAGCTTGGCGCCCTCTGCGGTTTGTAATTGAACCGCAAAGAACGCAGAGAGCGCAAAGGTATTTTCATCATTCTTTGCGCTCTTGGCGCCCTCTGCGGTTGGTAATTGAACCGCAAAGGGCGCGAAGGACGCCAAGGTTTTCCATCCCTTTCTTTGCGCGCTTGGCGCCCTCTGCGGTTGGTAATTGAACCGCAAAGGGCGCAGAGAACGCAAAGGTATTTTCATAATTCTTTGCGCTCTTTGCGCCCGCTGCGGTTTGTAATTGAACCGCAAAGGGCGCGAAGGACGCCAAGGTTTTCCCATCCCTTTCTTTGCGCTCTTTGCGCCCTCTGCGGTTTTAATTGAACCGCAAAGGGCGCGAAGGGGAGATAGGGGTTTTCGAGCGCAGAGGGTCAGGTATAAGTTCCCTCCTGCGCGCTCGCTCACGTGCCCGACGCAGACGGGCCAAGGTGTCCTCCTC
>JAOAAG010000359.1 GCA_026418995.1 Anaerolineae bacterium | reverse complement strand
GAGATGTGTATAAGAGACAGCGCCTCTACGCCTCCATCCCGCGCCTCCCGGCCCGCTACCCCCTGACCATCGAGTACTATCGGGCACTCTTCTCAGGCGCGTTAGGCTTCGAGCTGGTGGCCGACTTCACCTCTTACCCGGCACTGGGCCCATTCCAGTTCCCCGACCAGGAAACCCCGTTCCCGTTGATGAAGCCCACTGAGTATACCTACCAGACCCAGCCCATCCAGGTGAAACTGCCCCCCGCCGAGGAAGCCTTCAGCGTCTACGACCATCCCCGCGTGCTCATCTTCCGCAAGACAGAGCGATACTCCAGGCAACTGGCAGAAGAGATACTGGGACAGGTTGATCTGAGCCATGTAGCTTATGGACTGAACCCCCGCCAGGCAGCGGCCACTCCTGAGCGCCTGGAGTTCGACCCCTGGACCTGGGCCGAGCAGCGGGCCGGCGGTACCTGGAGCGAGATGTTCAACCGCGAGAGCATCTTTAACCGCCACCCGGGCCTGGCCGTGGTGCTCTGGTGGTTTGTCGTGGCCGTAATGGGATGGGGGGCGTTTCCTATCCTCCTTGCGGCACTCCCCCGCCTGCGCGACCGGGGATACGGTATGGCACGGCTGCTGGGCCTGCTGATTGTGTCCTACCTGACCTGGATGGCAGCCAGCACCCGTGTCCTGCCGAACACGCGCGGTACGATTGTGCGCATGTTTATACTGCTGATGCTGGTCGGCGCGGGGGTCGGGTATCTCAGGCGCAGGGAGCTGATGCGCTTTCTGCGCTGCCAGCGGTGGCTTATCCTGCTGACCGAGGGGCTGTTTGCAGCGCTGTTTGTGTTCTGGATCGGCGTGCGTATGCTCCACCCCGACCTCTGGCACACGCCGATGGGCGGGGAAAAGCCGATGGATTTCGCCTACCTGAACGCGGTGATGAAGTCCACCTGGTTTCCCCCTTACAATCCCTGGTTTTCCGGCTCATACATCAATTACTACTACTACGGCTTCGTCATTGTCGGCACGTTGATTAAGCTGACCGGCACGTTGCCAGAGATCGCCTATAACCTGACAGTGCCGCTGCTCTTCGCGCTGACTGGCGTCGGGGCCTTCTCGGTCGCGTATAACCTGTACGGAGGTCACCGGCGAGGAGCACTGGTGGCCGGGCTGGCTGCGCTCGCCTTTACCGTTCTGCTCGGCAATCTGGGTGTCGTCCACCTCGTGCGCAACGCACTAATCGGCCTCGGCGGCTCCCCGTTCACCACCACGATACCGGTCTTCGCCGACACAGTGGCGCTGATACGGGGTGCATGGGAAGTGCTGGTCCACGGCGCCGACCTCCCTCTGCGCATCGAGTCGTGGTACTGGCATCCGACCCGTATCATCCCTACCTGGCCGGGGGAAGTGGGGCCGATCAATGAGTTCCCGGCCTTCACCTTCCTCTACGGTGACCTTCATGCCCACATGATTGCCTTCCCCCTGACGTTGTTCGCGCTTGCGCTGGCGGTCTACTGGGCACGCGACCGCCGCCCACACTGGGCCAGTATTGTTATCGGAGGGCTGGTCATCGGCGCCCTCTGGCCGACCAATACCTGGGATTATCCCACCTACCTCCTGCTGGCACTGGCAGCCCTGGTGATCGGCAACCTGGCAGCGCGAGACAGGGGCTGGGACAGGGTAATGCTCCAGGCTCTTGTGCTCGTGGCGCTCTCGCGCCTGCTGTACGGGCCGTATTTCAGGCACTACCTGGCCGGCTACACGGCCATCGAACGCTGGCGTGGCTCCCACACGCCGTTCAATATCTACTTGTGGATGCATGGTATCCTGCTTTTTCCGCTGCTCACCCGCATGCTCGCCGAGAGCAGGCCGCTGCTACGTAAAACTCCCCACGGGGCTCTGAACTCAACTCTCATCGGGGGGCTTGTCTTCGTAGGTGTGATCGCGCTGGTGGCTGCGCTGCTGGACTACCAGGTCGCGCTGATAACGCTACCGGTGGGAGCATGCGCCGCCTGCTTGCTATTCTGGCCAGGCACGGACGCTACACGCAGGTTGCTGTGGCTGACGGTGGGCACAGCGATGGCGCTTAGCCTCGCCGTGGAGGTGATCGTCCTCAAAGGCGACATCGGGCGAATGAATACCGTCTTTAAGTTCTACCTTCAGGTGTGGATATTGCTGGCAGTGGCGGCGGGTGTGTGCCTGGGTTGGGTGTACGAGCGAGCGCGGCGCTGGCAATGGGAGTGGCGCAGGCTGTGGTGGATCGGGATGGGCCTGCTCGCGTTCGGCGGGGCGCTGTTTCTGCCCTGCGGCATACGCGCCCGGGCTGTGGATCGGCTGCCCAGGGAAGCCCCGATCACGCTGGATGGCATGGCCTTTATGCGCACCTCCAAGGTGATAGACGGCGCGCTTGAAGGACGCGAGATCGAGCTGGCAGGGGATTATTACGCCATCCGCTGGATGCAGGATCACATCAAAGGATCCCCCGTGATCATGGAGGGGCTGGCAGGAGAATATCACTGGGGGAATCGCGTCTCGGTGTATACGGGATTGCCAGCGGTGATCGGGTGGAGCTGGCATCAGCGTCAGCAGCGCATTATGCTCCCCGATCCGCTGGTGGAGAAGAGGCGTGGCGATGTGAACACCTGCTACAACACCGGCGATGTGGCCTATGCTATGAAAATCCTGAAAGATTATGGCATCAGCTATGTGTACATAGGCGAGTACGAGCGTGCCTTCTATGATCCGGCCGGCCTGGAAAAGTTCGACCGTATGGCCGAGCAGGGAATGCTGGAGGTAGTGTACGACAATCTGGGCGTGCGGATTTACAAGGTGCAATGACAGGCAGGTGACGGTCACTTTCAAGGTGACCGTCACCTGATGTTCTCACATATGCGCCAGTTGCGGTGTATATATTTATGAGGCTGGGTATGGCCGAGGACGAGATCATCGCGCGAGCTATAGGCGGAGACGAAGTGGCCCAACAGGCGCTCTACGAGGCCTATTATGCGTCCGCTTTTCGCCTGGCGTACCTGCTGCTGTCGAATGCCGACGATGCCGAGGAAGCGGTACAGGATGCCTTCGTTTACCTCTTCCGCAACCTGCGCCATTATAGCCCGCAACGCGGGCCGCTGTGGGCCTGGCTGCGGGTGATCCTGGTGAGCCGCTGCCGTAACCGGCGGCGTGCCCGGCAATGGCATCTGCTCGCGCTTAGCGCACTCGACCACGGAGCCCTTGATGAGGATACGACCGACGATCCTGCCCATATGCTGGAGCAACTGGGAACGCGGCGAGCGGTGTGGGAGGCATTGCAGCAAGTTAGCCCCGCAGCGCGCGAAGCATTGATCCTGCGTTACTACGAGGGGCTTTCTTACGCTGAAATCGCCGCACTCTCAGGGTGCCAGGAGGAGGCCGCCCGTGCCCGCGTTTCCCATGGCAAAGTGCAGTTGCGCCGCCTTCTCGAGGAGCAAGCAGAGGCTGAGAACAGGATAGCTGAGGGCAAGGTAGCTGAGGGCAATGCCCTCGGTTAAACCGAGGTGGAGCGATGCGTACTACCAGGCTCAGACACCCCACTCTGTCCGAACTGGCCCGGATCAGTGATGAGGAGGCCAGGAGCGAGCTGAAGGAACATCTGCGCCGCTGTCCTCGCTGCCGCACTGCCGCCGCCGACTACCTCTGGCTGAGCAGGGAGCTGACGACAGTGCTTAAGACAGCCGCTGAGACAGTCGGCGTGCCTGTCCCTATCTGGCAATCGGTTCGGGAGCGGCTGTCCGCCGCCCGCCGCCGACAGGTAGTGATCATGCGTTTCTCGGTCGCTGCCTGTCTGCTCCTGGCTGTGGGCACGATGTTGTGCTCGCCCCCTGTCAGGGACCTGGCAGCCCAGGGCCTGACTATGCCCCCGCAGGTAGCGGTTGCCAGACCGGTGATCCGCACCACGGCGGGGATAGCCGTTGCCACACCGACCCCTTCTTTGGGGCTGGCCGCGCTCTCGACGCCGGTGCCGCTGTTGCCGCCCACGCCACCGGCTGTTGACCTGTGAGGCTGGCGATGGGGGAAGTGCTGCTGGCGCTGCGCTGGTACCTGATCCTCCAGCTCTTTGGGCTGGCGGCATTGCCGTTGTGCCTGTGGCTATTCCACCGCCTCCCCGACCGGGGCTACGGCTTTGCCAGACCACTTGGGCTGCTGGTCGGTGGGTGGTTATTCTGGCTCTTCACCACGCTGGGCTGGACGCATAATACGGCCGGGGGGATTCTGACCGCGCTGGCGTTGCTCTGCATAGCCGGTCTCCTGTTGCGTACTTTTGCGAGCACTTCCTCGCCCGACCTCAATCGCCCCGCGCTCAGACCGGTGGTGGTGTCCGCGGAGCTACTGTTTGCCCTCTCATTTGCGTTGTGGTGTCTGGTACGGGCCTATATGCCCCGTATCGAGACCGGAGGCGGCGAGAAGTGGATGGAAATTGCGTTCCTGCGGGCGGTACTGCGCTCCACCACCTTCCCCCCTTACGACCCATGGCTCTCGGGGTTTGCTATCTCTTACTATTACTTCGGCTATGTCATGATGGCGATGGTGACCCGGCTGGCGGCTGTGCCTCCTTCCATCGCTTTCAACCTGGGCATTGCCACACTCTTTGCCCTCACCTGCAGCGGAGCGTTCAGCCTGGTGTACAACCTGGTCGCCGCTTTCGCTTCTGGGGACTACCCTCTGGCTCCCCCCTGCAAGGGGAGAGGGATGTTAGTGGGGGGGCTACTGGGGGTCTTGCTTGTGGCCGTGGTGGGCAACTGGGGCGGCCTGTTGGAGGTCTTGCACGCGCGGGGGATCGGCCCGGCGGCGTTCTGGCAGTGGCTGGACATCCGCGACCTCGACACCGCGCCTGTACCCTTCTCCCAGGGCAGTTGGATTCCTTCCCGCTTCTTCTGGTGGTGGCGTGCCTCCAGGGTAGTGCAGGACCTATCTCTTATCCACATC
>JAOAAG010000343.1 GCA_026418995.1 Anaerolineae bacterium | reverse complement strand
GGAATACGTAGACTTTACAAATTCAGCTCTTTGAATTATAATCTGTATGCCCTTTCGATAGAGGGGCAAGAAGTCGCTGCACAAAAGACACACGGATTTCCACGATTGTATCTGTGGAATCCGTGTTGTTTGTATGTCAGGGACAAGGGGCGGCACTGCTTAACGATTCGGGCGTTCGGCCTTCCCTGTGCCAGTTGTTGGCCGCTCGCGGCACCTGGCAGGGGATAGGCTGAACGTTTACTTGTAGCTCAGGGTTGAACCATGGAACAACGCACCTTCCTTACCCCCGAGGGGTACCAGAGGCTGGAAGAGGAACTCAATTACCTGCGTACTGTCCGGCGGCAAGAAGTGGCCCGACGCCTCCACGAAGCGCTTGAAGAAGGCGATATCCTGGAAAACGCGGAACTGGAAGACGCGCGCAACGAACAGGCCTTCGTGGAGGGACGCATTATGACCCTGGAGAACCTCCTCCGCAGTGCCATCATCATCGAGGATAAAGGCCCCCACGATACAGTTGGCATCGGAAGCCATGTCACAGTGATAGAGGGGAGCGGCCCCCCGGAGACTTATTGCATCGTAGGGCCGGCCGAAGCGGACCCGGCCAGAGGAATGATCTCCTACGAGTCACCGCTGGGGCGGGCCCTGATGGGGCGACGAGTGGGGGACACTGCGAGCGTCCAGGCCCCGGACGGTATCCTGGAATTCAAGATCGTAGAGGTTAAATAGGAACGACCCCGGCATCGCCCATGCAAGCAGCCCATGCGAGCCCTGAAGGGCGATGAGCATGGGCATTTTTTGTCCCAACAGCGCAACATGGAGGAGATGTGGAGCTAACGGAACTGGAACGGCAGCGGGCAGAGAAATTGGAACGTCTCCGTGCCCTGGGCATCGAGCCCTATCCCCACCGCGTGAAGCGTACCCATACTATCGCCGAGGCGATCGCCGCGCTTGAGCAGGCAGCACCCGGCGGCGAGGACGGCCCCCACGCCGCCATCGTCGGACGTATCAAAAGCATGCGAGTGATGGGGAAGGTCACGTTTGCTCATATCGAGGATGGTAGTGGCTCGATTCAGCTTTTCCTCCGCGTCCAGGATATGGGCGAAGAGAGCTACGAAATCTTTAAGCAGAACTTCGACCTCGGCGACTTCGTCGCTGCGGAAGGGAAGTTAATGCGCACCCGCACCGGTGAACGTAGCCTGCTGGTGGAACGGGTAAGTATGCTGGCCAAATCCATCAGCCCGCTGCCGGTGATAAAGGAGAAAGAAGTTGACGGTAAACTGGTGCGCTACACCCATTTCTCTGATGTGGAAGAGCGCTACCGCCAGCGCTATGCCGACCTGGCCTGCAACCCGGAGGTACGGGAGGTCTTCCGCATCCGCGCGCGCACCCTCGCCGCCCTGCGCCGCTTTCTGGATCAGCACGGCTTCATGGAGGTCGAGACCCCTATCCTGCAACCGGTCTATGGCGGCGCGGCTGCCCGTCCCTTTATCACTCATCACAACCAGTTGCACCAGGACCTGTATCTGCGCATTGCGTTTGAACTGTATCTCAAGCGGCTCCTCGTGGGCATGTATGAGAGGGTGTATGAGATCGGGCGGGACTTCCGTAACGAGGGTGTCTCGCACAAACATAACCCGGAGTTTACCCAACTGGAGTTCTACGCCGCCTATTGGGACTACAACGAGGTCATGAACTTCTGCGAGCACATGCTGGCCTGGGTCGCAGAGGAAGTGACCGGCAGCCCTATCATCCGCTATCAGGGCCACGAGATTGACCTGCGGCCTCCCTGGCGGCGGGTGACCTTGCGCGACATTATCATGGAGGTCACGGGCATTGACTATCTGCAGTACCCTTCCGCTGCTGAACTGGCTTCTGTAATGAAGTCGAAAGGGCTGGCGGCTAAGACCGGGGCAAGCTGGGGCTATTTGATTGACAAGGGGCTTCTCGGTGAGGTGGAGCCGAGGCTGATCCAGCCCACGTTTGTCCTGGATTATCCACGTGATATCTCCCCGCTGGCTAAGAGCAAGCCGGGTGACCCCAGCCATGTAGAACGGTTCGAGTACTTTATCGGGGGTATGGAGATGGGGAATGCTTTCACCGAGCTCAACGACCCCTTCGACCAGGAGCAACGCTTCCTGGAGATGGGCAAGCTCTACGCGCCGGACGATGAAGAGGTCCATCCGATGGATGAGGACTATCTGCGGGCGATGAAGTACGGTATGCCGCCCAATGGAGGTCTGGGGCTAGGAGTGGACCGACTGGTTATGCTCCTCGCAGACAAGTCCAACATTCGGGAAGTGATCCTGTTCCCCCATCTCCGTGCCAAAGACTAGACTTGGTAACAGGCTGGTGGTCGGGACCGGCGCTTTCTCGGACTTTGCGATGAGGGGCGCGAGAAGTCCGTGTCCTTACTGTCAACGGGAGTGTTTGTCTCCCTCATCGTTCAACCAGGGCAGTCATCCCACGATCTCCTCCGCCATCTAGCTCTCCTGATTCCCCCGTGTGACCGGGAGTCTTGGCCCGGCCGCCGTCCTTCGGCAGCGAAGGGTGGAACAGATATTTGACAAACACACCGGCAGCCTTGAACATGCGACGTGCCTCGGCAGGGTGAGTGATCACTTCCCACGCTTTAGCAAGTACGTAGCGAGGGCGCAGGTAAAAGGCGCGACGCGCATAGTCACACCAGGCAACGAGCTCCTCGGCGGATAAACCCGAATGGCTCACCACGCTGCGGTGGAGGCCGTCAGGGGTCAACCACTCGCTGAAGTCCTCGGTGGTGAGGTAGCCGTGGCACTGTGCCCATCGGTATGCCTCGGTGCCGGGGTAGACCATCAGGGGAAAGAACTGGGCCGTGTCCGGCCGCAGCCGCATAGCCAGCGCGAGCGTTTGATCGAGCGACTCGCGGGTCTCGCCGGGACTGCCGGCCATAAAGCAGCCGTGGATCAGCACACCCGCCCGGCGTGCGGCTGCCCGGAATTCGTAGAATTGCTCGATGGTAGTCCCTTTGCGTAGCGCCTTCAGCACGCGCTGATCCCCGCTCTCGAAGCCCACGCACAACAGACGCAGCCCGGCCTGTTTGAGCAGACGGAGCGTCTCGTAGCTCACGTCAGGCCGCGAGTTGGCCGAGAAGGGCAAGCGATTCCCCCGACGCACCAGTTCATAGGCCAATGCCTGGACATACTCCTGGTCCGCCGTCAGCGTGTCGTCCTCGATGAAGACCTCCTTGACCTGCGGGAATGCACGGGCGATGAACTCGAACTCCCCGGCTACGTCGGCAGGGCTGCGCTTTCGGTACTTGTGGCCGGTCAGTGTCTGCGGCCAGAGGCAGTAGATGCACCGATACGGGCAGCCCCTGCCGGCCAGAATGGTCACCACCGGATAGCGGGTGATGGAGTAGAAGTAGTTTTCTACTCTCAAATGCCGCTTATAGACCTGGCTGACGAAGGGCAAGGCGTCCAGGTCCTCGATCGGTGGGCGGTCTGCATTATGGACGACTTCACCATCCTCGTTCCGATAACTCAAGCCGGGGATACCAGCCAGGTCGCCGCCGCCATCCAGCAGGCGGGCGACATCCCGCGCGGTGTAGTCGTATTCCCGTCTGGCGACCGCGTCTACTGCAGGGCTGAGGCGAAGGGTCTCCTCCGGCAGTGCAGAGACGTGAGGCCCCACCAGAAGCACAAATACTCCGGGCACGCGGCTCTTGAGCGCCTCCGCAACGGCGACATCGTTATGGATGCTCGGCGTGCTGGTCTCTATCACCACCAGGCGCGGCCTGAACTCCCCGGCAAACGAGAGGACCCAGGAGGTATCGTAGCCCGCTGCCGGCGCATCAATCAGCCTGACGTTGAAGCCGTCCTGTTCCAGCACACCGGTCGCGTAGGCCAGCCAGATGGGGTAGTAGATGACCCCGCTTTTGATGACGGCAGGGCTGCGCTGAGAGCGGGAGTAGCGGGGATGGAAGGGCGGGTTCAACATCAGCACGTTCATCTTCGTTCTTCCTCACCAGTTGCCGGTCTGATCTGAACCTGCGGGAGGGTCAAGGGCAGGTCATTACCGCTCTGCTGCATACAGCTCCTCTATGCGTCCTATCATTCGTGTCAGTGAAAAGTGTTCCTCTACCCGTTTCCTGCCGCGTTCTCCCATGGTCCTGGCCATTTCCGGGTGGTCCAGCAGGTTGATCACGCGCCCGGCCCAGGCTGCCGGGTCGCCAGGGGGCACGAGGAAACCGGTGACGCCATCCAGAACGATCTCCGGGCAGCCGTTGACAGCGGTCGCCACGACTGGCCGTGCACAGGCCATGGCCTCCAGCAGGGCATGGGGAGAGCCTTCCCACCGTGAGGTCAGGGTCACCACATCTGCAGCCCACATCAGTGTGCGAGCATCGCTGCGCCATCCGAGCACGCGCACCTGTCGCTCCAATCCCAGCTCCAGGATACGCTTCGTGACCGCGTCCTTTAGCGGCCCGTCGCCGACCAGCGCAAACCGGACGTCGGGGCGCTGATGCACGATGTGGTGCGCCCCCTCGACGAATGCCAGAGGCGCCTTTTGTGCCCTCAGCCCACCCACTTGCATCACCAGGCATTGCCCTTCGTCCACCCCCAGTTCCTGGCGCAGGCTGTTGAGGTCAGGCGGTTCCGCGCATTGGCGGAGGTCAATGCCGTTGGGGATGGTCACAACTTTGTGCGGCGCGATTCCCCAACGGATCAATCGCCCACGGTCGAACTCGTTAACCGAGACGATGGTATCGGTGAGATGGGCCAGCAGGCGCTCGATCAGGATGTACAGCCAATGCCATCTTGCCTTGCGGATGTCTAGCGTCTGGGGAGTATAGATGATACGCCGCGCTCCCGCCGTCCATGCTACCAGGCGGGCAAGCAGTCCGGCTTCCTGGCTGTGGATATGAACGATGTCAATCCCCTCTTTCCGAATCAGGCGCAGCAGTGCTGCGATGGCCTGTGGAGGCCACAGTATCTTGTGCAGTGGCAACGGCACGACTCTGGCGCCGGCGTTCCGAAAGGCTGTGATGCTGGCTTCCAGGTGGGCCGGTAACACAACGGTCGAGCGAAACCGTGCGCGGTCCAGCCCCCGGGCAAGCGCCAATACGTGCGTCGTCTGGCCGGCCGGTAAAGGTTCGTAGTAGACCAGAAGGACCTGGAACATCCGCATCCTATTGCACATTCGCCGGGGCCACAAACCAGCGGCGGATGAGCGCGTCGTCAATCGTGCGCCGGCTACGCACGGCACGGCGTTTGCGGAGCGCAGCCGGCCACGCCCGGGCCAGATCGAACAGGCCGAGCAAGGCGCCGGGAACAGTCAGGGCAGCGTAGAGTAGACGTGGGAGTTCGGCCGCCAGTATCCAGGGAAGATCGGCCATCACATACCGCCAGGCATCGTTCTTGAGTGTCATGAGGTAGCGGTTGCGCAGGGCCAGCCTGGGCCCGCGGCTCTCCTTAGCCGCATGTCCTCTTTTCCGCAAGGTGTCGCCCCAGCCCCGGACATGTGTGGCGACCGCTTCCGGCGCATAGACGCAGCGCCAACCGCGCAACCGGGCACGCCAGGAGAGGTCAGCGTCCTCATAATAGGCAAAAAAGTCCTCGTCCAGGTACTCACCCTCCGGCGCCACATCCTCCAGCATCGCGCGGCGATAAAGCGCGGCGGCGCCGCTAGCTCCGAACACGTCGGTCTGCGCGTCGTACTGGCCCCTGTCCATCTCGCCCTGCCCGCGATCGTAAGGCCTGCGGCGGCGGTCTATAAACAGGCCAGTCGAATCCAACAGCGTCGGATTGTTGGCCCATAGCAGTTTGGGCGCGACGATACCGATGCGTGCGTCCCGCGCCGCGGCATGTACTAGCGCCGCAACAAAACCCGGTCTGACAGTAACGTCAGGATTCAGCGAGAGCACCCACGGGGCATCGGTGCGGTGCACGGCAGCGTTGAAGGCTCGCGAAAAACCCCGATTGTCGGGAAACGCCAACAACCGGACCTCAGGGTAATGGTCGGCGATCCACTCCGGTGACCCGTCTGTGGAGCCATTGTCCACCACGATGACCTGGAGTCCCTGCCCTTGGGTCCGCAGTGCCTCCAGGCACTCTCCCAGAAAGCGGCGATGATTCCAGTTTACAACAACGACCGCGACCGGTGCGTCACTCATCTTGCTGCCCGGCCAGGGCTCCTATGCAGCCGACCAGCGTCCAGAAATAGGCGTTGACCTGCTTGACCTCCAGGTTCTGGTAGACCAGGCTTTCGATAAAGATAACGAGCAGACCGATCAGGATACCCAGCAGGAGCGCGCGTCTGGTGGGGTCCTCTGCCGTGCGGTAGGTATGGAGACCAACACGCGCGATGGTGAACCACAGGTAGGCCCACACCAGCAGGCCAGGTATCCCCAGTTCGACCAGTGCTTTGAGCACCTGGCTTTCGGTCACGAAGGCACGCTCCGGCCGGGTACGCAGCGCCGCCACCCCGGTGGTGCCGAGGCCCGTCCCCCAGAACGGCGAAGCCCGCCAGGCGCTCCACGCCAATCCCCAGGCCGCCAGGCGGTCGCGGTTGGTCTCGTCGCGTGCCCAGTCGAGGACCGAGCCGGTATGCCGGAGGATGGCATTTTCCGTCGCAGCAGAGGCAAAGTAGTCCGGCACGACACGGACGACTTCCAGCTCTGCCCACCCAGCCCAGTCAAACGACCAGTCGCCGGCCGGTCCCGCTTCGGTGATGAGGCTGAGGTTGACCATACGTCCGGCCCAGGGCGAAAGGTCAACGAGAAAATTGCGCCAGCGGCGATCGCTGGGATTGTGCTTGGGATTGATGTAGCGCACAAAAACGAACTGGCCTTGAGATGCGCCAGGCTCGGCGATGTAGAGCTGGAAACTGGCGCCATCGCCTTTTTCTGGGGACCAGACTTCGGGGGACAGAGCGATGGCAAAACGCAGGGCACCGGACTCGGGAATGCGCATGTTGTAGACGATCTCACTCTTGCCGCTTTCGGGAGGGTGCTCGTACAGGACGATGCGCGTGTCGTCGCGGCCGGTGATGGGGTCGTGTAGCGTCCAGGTCTGGGTAACGAGCTCACCAGCGGCCGGTTTGACCTGTAGCAGGCTCCGCTCCACGTGGGTTACCGGCGCGGCCTCGTAGGCCGCTGGCGACAATTCGACCACGCCTGCTGAGGCTGGAGCGCTCGTCTGGACGCGGACCAAGGCGATCGCCCCCCAGGTGATACCAAGCAGCAGCAGTGCTCCGGCAGCAGCGGCAAAAAAGCGCCGGTTGCGCCAGATAAAGCCGCTCAGCAATCCCATGACCAGCAGGGCCAGCGCCGTGGCTACCCAGATACCCCGGCTGAAGGTGACCACAATGCAGGCAGCCATCAGCATAGCAGCCAGCCCGGCCGCCAGGCGTGCCACCATATGTCGGGCCTGCGCCGCCAGTACAATCGCCAGGGGCAGCACGAGCGCCAGGGTATTGGCAAGCGTGGTCGGCGAATCAAAGGTGAAATAAACGCGCCGGATGTGCGTCCCGTAGATGAACATATCGGCAAAGCCCTGCCGTTGCAGCAATTCGTCCGAAGGCCATAGGGCAACGTCAAGGGCGAACTCGACCAACCCGCCCAGCGCCACCACCCCACAGACAGCAACCAGTAGCGCGGTAAGCAACGTGGCCCTCCCAGGCCGCTGCCGCAGGACCGTCGGCACCAGCCAGAACAGCGGCAGGTACATGGCCGAGACGTATAGTCCCCAGGCACCAACCCATCCCGAACGGTCGAGCACGAAGCGCAGGAACAACAGCCCCAGGTAGGTCAGTACCGCGCCATCGAGGGGCGTGCCGGTCAGCAATAGCCGCCTGTCCAACAGGCAATGGATAGCCCACAGCAGGATCAGCAAGCCCAGCAGGGCCTCTTTCCAGTACGTGCCTGCTGCGCCAGGGACCAGCCGCTTGATCACCAGGTGGAAAGGGAGGAGCACCAGAAAGACGACCAATCCACTGGCAATGACTGTCCTCAGCAGTGATCGGACCTTTTCCATAGACGATTCCGGTAAAGCAGTGATAGTGCACCCAGGGTGAGCAGGTAGCTCGCGCCGACTATCAGGCCGGCAGCCAGCAATCTCACCAGCACCGGCAACATAGCGAGCCAGGGGAGCAGCATCTGGCCCACCCCCGCAGCAACCGCCGCGGCGAGCATAGCGCTCAGCGCCCCGCGCCACCAGTCGCCCGTGAGATAGCTTCCCAGCCGACGACGCACCAGGAGCCCCAGCACGATGGCCTGTCCTGTGAGGCCGATGGCAGCCGAGAGCGCTAGCCCATTATAACCGAAGGCCGACATGAGGACAAGGTTGCCGGCCAGCCGCAACCCGGTCTGCATGCTGTTGACGGCCAGGACGGTCCACGCACCGCGCTGAGCATAGATCGCCCGCCACAGGGGCTGACATAGCGCGTCGGCCAGCACGGCCAGGGCGTACCAAGGGAGCGCTCTGCTGACCGCTATCGTGGCCGCGGCACCGAACGCGCCGCGCTCAAGCAGCACCTGCACCAGGGGAACGCGCAGGATGACCAATGCTGCGGTCGCCGGCAACCCGACAGCCCACGCGAAGCGCAACGCTCCGGCCAGGCTCGCCCGGGCGCCGGACAGGTCACCGTCGGCAACCTGCTCCGCCAGGCGGGGGAACAGCGCGGTCGAGACAGCCAATCCGCTCAACTGGCCCACGACCAGCGCCAGGTGATAGGCATAGCTCAGGGCAGCCGCGCTGCCCTCCCCCAGAGTCGTGGCCAGGGCACGGTCTACAAACAGGATCAGGTGATGGACGGCATAACCGGCTGCCAGCGGCCCCATTAAACGCGCCACCTGTTTCACCTGGGAATCATCGTAGACAGGGAGAAAGTTCTCCCCAGCGGCAGGCCGGACCCAGCCCGCCATGAGGGTCATCTGGAAAACAAGCGCTGCCGCTGCGCCCAGCGTCACCCCCCAGGCCGCCCGGCCCAGCGGGGTAGCGAGGGGCACGCTCAGCAACACACCGACAAACGTGAGGTTGTAGACGGCGGTAGCCAGCGCCGGGCGCGCGAAACGGCGGTAGACCTGGAGGACAGCGCCTGCCAGCGTGGACAGCCCCATCAGACAGATAGCCGGCAGCATCCGGTACAGCGCCCAGGCCGCCTGGGCACGCTCGGCAGGTGCAAAGCCCGGCGCAAGCCAGCGCAGATAGAGCGGTGCGCCCACCCCGGCCACAATAGTGACCGCAAGCAGGGCCACGAGCAGCGCACCGGCCACCCGCAGGGCAAAGTGCCAGGCTACTGCTTCGCCCTGCTGTTTACGGCTGGCAGCAAAGAGCGGGATAAAGGCCGGAGGGAGCACGATAGGAAGGGCGATAAAGACGAACTCGGGGACGGCAAAGGCGACGAGGTAAATATCGGCCAGGCGGCCGGCGCCCAGTTGGTGGGCAATAGCCGCCTGGCGCAGGAAACCGGTGAGGGTGGCCGCTGCCAGACCCACCATCACGACGAAGGTGGCCTGATAATCCTCCCGCTGCACGTCACTCCTGTGATGCTCCGTCGTCCGGCAGCGCCTGGTACAGGCCCACAGCGGCCTGCGTTTTACCATCCAGTGTAGCCCATACGACGTATGTCCCCGGCCGGGCCACGAAGGGAGGTGGGATGACCGCCCGCGCCGTGCCTTTTGCGTCGGTCGTGGCCGTCAGCACAAGTATCTCTCCTGTGCTGCCGGTCAGGAAGCCGTAGGCCATATAGGAGGGTTTGGGCGCAAAGTTAGCCCGTAGCAAGCCGTAATGGGCCTCCATAGCCTCGTTTGTGGCTGAGCCATCATAATAATAATCGCGCAGGCTCCACCAGAAGACCCGCTGTACGTAGGGAAAAGCCGCACAGGTCTCATAGACCAGGCGTACAGCCTCCGCTTGTGTCGCCTCATCCACGTAGGAGGATACGACTGAGTGGGAAGCCACCGAGCCGTACCCGGTCTCGGTGACCCAGACCGGCTTGTCCGCATCCCCGAAACGCGCCATTACCCTTGCGATAGCCTCCAGCCGCTCCCGATACCAGGCGGCATCCGGCATACCGGTCTGGTAGATGTGCACGTTTAAGATGTCGAAGAAGGGCCGTCCGCCGTCGGCGGCGTTGCCGTCTCCATCGGGATCGTATAGCCGCTCTAATGCAGTGACTACATCAAGTTTCCCCGGCGCCCAAAAGACATCGGCCAGGCCGCCGTTGAGTACGTTACAGGTCGGGTCGGCGGCGTGGGCGCCCTCGTACCCAGCACGCAGCAGTCGGATGTACTCTTCCAGACTGCCGCTCCAGAACTGGCCAGGTTGAGGGGCTTCGCCGGCGCGGCTTACACTCGGCTCGTTCCAGATGACCCAGTCGGTGATTCCGTACCCGTCGGCCGTGAGCTGCGATTCTCCATAGGGCTTGTAGCGATTGACAACGGCGTGGACAAAATCGCGGTAGTCCTCGTAATGGAGCGGGGGCGCGCGGTGGTAGTCGAGGGGCGCGAAGGAGGCGCTCGAAGCCCAGCGCGGCGTATAGAGCAGCATAGGCACCAGCCGCAGGCCGTAACGTTTAGCTAATGCGACGGCCGCGTCCGTCTCCTTCCAATTGTAGTGGCCCCTTTCCGGCTCGATACGCCGCCAGTCGAAATCCAGTCCGATATACCGCGCTCCGGCCACAGCCGCCAGCGCGATCTCCGTCTCCCGATTCTCCGGCGGCAGCCACAGGAGTTGTACGCCGGCCAGCCCGAAGAAGTCAGGGGACAGGCCCGCGATCTGAGGGCGGCCCTCTCCCGGCGCCAGTACGGTGAGCGTGATGGGCGTGGCGACGTGCGGTGGGGTGGTGTGCAGCGTCAACTCAACCGCACTGCCAGGGATCCACCGGGGACTGGCGATACGAAGCGAAGGCGCAGCAATCGGCGCCCGTCCGCTTGCGCAGCCTGTCAGCACACCAGTAGCAGCGCTGGCCAGGAGCACTGCCAGCAGCAGAAATAACGTCACACCATAGCACAGCGGCTTCACTGGCCGTAGACCTGGGTGTAGCGCTGGTGAAGTTGCTTGATGGCCTCCGGGTCCAGCTCTTCCACCTCTCCCATCTGCAGCGCCAGCCAGACCGTCCTGGCCACGTCCTCTACCATCACCGCCGCCTTGACCGCCGCCTCAGCCGTCTCACCAATGGTGAAGACCCCGTGCTGCTTGAGCAACACCGCGCGGGATGAACCGATGTGCTCGATAACCTGCTTGCCGATCGCCTCGCTGCCGATGAGGGCAAACCCCGCACAGGGAATCGGCCCGCCAAACTCGTCGGCGATAGCGGTCAGGCAGCAGGGAATCGGCCGCCCCAGCGCGGCAAAGGCGGTGGCATACGGAGAATGGGTGTGCACGATGCCGTTGACATCCGGCCGGTGGCGGTAAATGTACAGGTGGCTGGCGGTATCGGACGAGGGCTTCAAGCTCCCTTCCACAACCACACCTTCCAGGTTGACCACGACGTGATCCTCTGGACGCAGCACCTCATACCGGACGCCGCTTGGCTTGATCACCACCAGGCCCGTCTCCGGGTCGCGTGCGCTGACGTTGCCCCCCGTCCACTTGACCAACCCATTCTTCGGCAGTTCCAGATGCAAACGCCAGAGTTCTTCTTTCAAATGCTCCAGCACATGGCCTCCTTACCGCTGCAAGTTACAGCCGTGCCAAGGCCTGTTGCCTCAGTGCTTTGAGGCGCTTCATCACGCCATTACTCCCCCGGCCAAAATAATCGTGCAGCTTAACGTATTCGGCAAAAATCTGGTCATACACGGCCTTATGGGCCGGGTTGGGCCGGTACACAGTGTCCTGCAGACGAGCCATTCTTCTGGCTGCCTCAAAGATGGTATCATAACCGCCAGCCTCCTTACCCGCCGCGACTGCCGCAAACATCGCCGAGCCGAGGGCGCCGGACTGGTTCGTGCCCGCCACCTTGATGCTTTTGCCCGTCACATCGGCGTAAATTTGCATCAACAGCTTGTTGCGTCCCGGCAGGCCGCCGCAGGCGACGATCTCGTCCACAGCCACGCCGCTCGACTCGAACGCCTCCACGATGACGCGCGTGCCATAAGCGGTGGCCTCAATCAGCGCCCGGTAGATGTCCTCCGGCCTGGTCAGCAACGTTGCCCCAAGCAGCATGCCGGTCAGATCCACATCTACCAGGACAGATCGGTTGCCGTTCCACCAATCGAGTGCCAGTAGCCCGTGCTGGCCGGGTTTCTGGCGAGCAGCTTTCTCCTCCAACAACTGGTGGATATTCAGGCCCCGGCTTGCCGCCTCCTCGTAATAGAGAGGAGGTACGCAATGCTCGACGAACCAGGCGAAGTGATCGCCCACGCACGACTGCCCCGCCTCGAAGCCGAAGAAGCCGGGGATGATACCGTCCTCTACCACGCCGCACATCCCCTCGACGATCCTTTCCCCCTCGCCCAGTACCATGTGGCAGTTGGAGGTGCCCATGATGATAACCATGCGCCCCGGTTCGACCACGGTGGAGGCCGGCACGGCCACGTGGGCGTCCACGTTGCCCACCGGCACGGCGATGCCAGGTTTCAGCCCCGTCAATGCTGCCATCTGAGGAGTGAGGCCACCCGCTCGTTGTCCCAGGGGATAGATGTCACGCGAGAGTTTCTCGTCCACCACGTGGCGCAGGCGGTAGTCGAGTGCGGCGAAGAAATCATCACTGGGATAGCCTTTGCGCTTGTTCCAGATGGCCTTGTACCCGGCTGTGCACGAGTTGCGCTTTTCCTCACCGGTAAGCTGAAGCACGATCCAGTCCGCTGCTTCGATGAAGCGGTCGGCCGCCTCGTAGACCTCCGGTGCCCTGTTCAGCGTCTCCCAGATTTTGGGGAACATCCATTCCGACGAGATCTTCCCACCGTACAGGTCAAGCCACTCCTCACCCCGCTGGCGCGCGATCTCGTTCAGCCGGTTAGCCTCCGGCTGGGCAGCGTGGTGCTTCCAGATTTTGACCCAGGCGTAGGGATTATCGCGCCATTCCGGTTTCATACACAGGGGTGTCCCTGCCTGGTCCACGGGCAGCATCGTGCAAGCGGTAAAATCGGTGCCGATGCCGATGATGTCCTCAGGGGACACCCCGCTCTCGCGCAGCAAGGCAGGTATAGTGACTCGGAGCACTGCGATGTAATCCCGTGGATTCTGGAGGGCAAAATCCGGAGGCAGCGGTTTGTCGCTGCCGGGCAGGTGCTCATCAATCACACCGTCGCCGTAAGGATGGACAGCAGTGGCGACCTCCTCGCCCGTAGCCACGTCCACCAGTACCGCTCGCCCGGACTCAGTACCGAAATCCACACCGATGGTGTATTTCTTGCTCATAGAGGCTGATCTCCCGTATGATGGCATCGCGGAACCGAATCCAGGCTCAACCACCCCAACGCGCCGATAGGCCATGGCGGCTCCGTCCACCCGGTCCGGCAGAGAACCAGGTTATTTATCGGTGATGTCAATGGCATAGTTGGCATAAAGCCGTTGCTTCCCCGTCTCCACGCTCAGCAGGATGTACAGGCCGGTGGCATCACTGGGAACCGCAACCTCCGTCGTCCATTCCGCCTCGCCGCCCGCCGGGGTGATCGGTACAGAGGCCAGATCGGGGGTCTCGTAGATGCCGTAAATGATGCCGTCAGCGCCGATGACGGGAGGAATGCCGATGTGAACGTAGGAAGGGTACTCCCCAGGGTTGGCCGTCTTCCAAGAGAAACGCAGGCCACTATCGGTGCGCTCGACGTTGGTGAGGGTGAGGACTACATCGTTGATGGCGGTGATTTCGGCGTCAGGCGGCTTGATCAACCCCTCCACCGGCTGGGCGATCGGATAGGTCAGGTCCGTGGCAATCTCGTCGAGGTTGACCTCCAGCGTTCCCTCTCCCTTGTTCGCCTCTGGCTCGTAGTAGTTATACCAGCCAGTGTAGTAGACGTACTGGATAGCAAGTGTCGCGCCGGGCGTGGGCTCTGCCCCCGGACATTCTACGTAAAGCGGCTGAAGCACCGGCTCGGCCCTTGTTCCGCCGGTGAACCCCCGCATCTGGAAGCCTGGGGCCAGCCGATGGCCGCCGGTGCTGACGACGACCGTGTCGCAATTGGTCGTCTTGCCGTCCGCCGAGAGGATAGCCGGCTTGCCCGCGACGGCCTGCATAGCGCTCCAATCGTTCGTCTCGTTGCGGATGGTGAGTTCAATGCGCAGATTTCCAGCTTCGGACTTAACACTCGTCGCCACAGCGCTCCACCCTTTGCCTCCCCCCGAGCCGGTATCTATCCCCTCGGGCAGAACAATGTATCTACAGGCGAAGGTGAACAGAGCGCACACCAGGAGCGGAAGCAGTGCTTTTTTGGTGCTCATCTCTCAATTCCTTACTGGGTAGTGTCAAACCGGGGAACGATTTTTCTGACCAGCGCGATAACCTCCCAATACTCAGCCGGGGCATCCGTCCCGCCGTCCACACCCTTGACGGTCTTTTCCTGGCCCTGATAGGAGACGGTGAGATAGTATCCATAGCACTGTTTGCACGGCGTGTGCCAGGTGCTGTACATCTCATCCGTAAACCATCCGTAACTGGCGATACCCTCGAGTAACTGCTCCACCTCTGCCGGGGACACCTGGGCCTCAATAGTCCGTGAGCCATCGTCGCCAATGATACGTCCATCCGGATAGATGGCGTATAACTCGTCTATGCAGTTCGGGCCGCCATTGCGCTCATAAGTGATCACCGCTCCATCTCGCATGAACTCAGCGGCTTTATCTTGCCGGAAGGGTTTGAACTCGCAGGCAGCCGTTTTGGGGGTGGCCGTCTCGGCGACTGAACCGCCTTTCGACAGTTTAGGGAGCAACCCTATCCCGATCACAGCCAGGACGATCACGGCAGCCACACCGCTGCCCCCAAACAGCAGTACCCGGCGTCGGCGTAACGCCATTGTTGTGGGTACACCGGCTCTCACCCGGCGGCCACCCCGGCGAGCCGCCAGAAAACTCTGCACGCCGATGAAGATCAGGGTAAGCGCCCCGACGACAATCCTGATCCACCAGGAGCTCAGGCTACCGTTGAACTGGATGAGGGTCTGTGTGACACCAAAGACCAGCACGCCGAACAAGGTGCCGAACACATACCCCTCGCCGCCGGTGAGCATCGTACCACCCATCACCACCGAAGCAATGACGTCCAACTCAAAGCCGGTCGCATACAGGCCATGCCCGGAGGCCACAAAGACGCTCAGCGCGATGCCTGCCAGCGCCGAGCAGAAGCCGTTGAGCGTATAGACCAGCACTTTGGTCCTCTCGACCGGCAACCCCATCAGGCGGGCAGAGATCTCATTCCTCCCTTCATTCCCCCCGATGGCATACACCGTGCGGCCGAAGCGCGTATAGTGAGCGATATATATTGCCACGGCCAGCAGGAGCATCGCGACCACTGTAAAGATCGAGACATAGTCCCCGGTCTGGGTCACAGGGTCGCTCAGTCCCGGGATGAGGATCCTCGTCTGCCCGAGGATAGTATAGATACGGTTGTTAATGGCAATGGCATCATCGCTGATGAAGAAGCACAGGCCTCGGGCAAACCACATCCCGGCCAGCGTGGCGATGAAGGGCTGGACCTTCATATAGGCGATGATACTCCCCATAATGGCGCCAAGGGCCGTTCCCATCACCAGCATCAGAAGTATAACCAGCCAGGCATTCCAACCTTCCCGGAGCAACGCGGCGGCGGCGACTGTTGTCAGCGCCACCACGCCACTGACCGAGAGGTCAATGCCGCCTGTCAGGATCACGAACGTCATCCCGATGGCGCTGATCAACAGATAGGCGTTGTTGCGGAAGATATTCAGGAAAACCTGCGGGTCGCGCATGCCAGGGTAAAGAATCGCTCCGATACCGTAGGCGACAAAGGCCAGCACCGCTGTGGCTATCAGAGGAATGAACCTCTGATTTCTGGAGATGAGAGCGCTGATTTTCCGCAACATACTCACGCCCCTTTCTGCACGGTAAGCCTCTGCACCAGGTTCCTGACCTGCTCAGAGTACAGGAGGATCACCAGGATCACAACCACCCCTTTGATCGCCTGGAGAGCGAACGCCGGGACGCCGATGGCATACATGGACGTGGTGATCGCCTGGATGACCCAGGCGCCCACAATGCTGGCCAGGAGGGAGAAGCGGCCACCGGACATCAGGGTGCCGCCAATCACGACTGCCAGAATGGCGTCCAACTCCTTGGTCTGGCCCATATTGAAAGCGTCCGAGGTCTTGATGTTCGCACTTTCGACCAGGCCCGCGATCCCCGCGCACAGACCGCAGAATGTATAGGCCAGCAGTTTGATCTTCTTCTCATCAATGCCACTGTAGAAACTGGAACGCGAGTTGGTGCCCACCGACTCGATGAACATGCCGATGGCTGTCCTGCGGGTCAGCAACCAGGCGACTGCGAACACGATAGCCACGAGATACAGAGAAAAGGGGAGGACGATCCATCCCTGTCCGATAAAGGCGTACGGCTCATAGAAGATTTGGATCCGCACCCCGTTCGTGATGAGCTGGGCAATACCCCGGCCGGCGATCATCAGGATCAGGGTAGCGATCATAGGTTGTATCTTACCGTAGGCTACCAGTATGCCGTTCCACAAGCCACAGATCGCTGCTACGATCAGCGTCACCAGAATCACTACCCAGAGTGGTTGATAGGTGAAGTGCGGGTCGGTCATAAACTTCATAATGTGTGGCGGCAGTTCCTTGGCCAGCACATATGGATTCATCAGCAAGGCTGCCACCGAGGCCGCAATCGCCATAACAGCGCCCACTGAAAGGTCCACCCCGCGGGTGGCAATGACCAGCGTCATGCCGATGGCGAGCAAAGAAACAGTCGAACCATTCCGCAGGATGTCAATCAGGTTTCCGTACAGGTTGCCTTCCCTGGTGTAAATCCTGAAGAATCCCGGCACAGTGACCAGGTCAAAGAGCAGGATGAGCGCCAGGGCCACAAAGGGGAAAAAGAGTCTGCTCTCCGTAACCCGCCTCAAGATCAGGGAGGATTTGCTCACGCTCATGCCTCACCTCCAGCAATGGCCTGCATAATCCTGTGCTCATCCACCTCACCGCTGAACTCGGTGACCTTCTTGCGGTCGCGCAACACGGCGATACGGTGGCTGGTGCGCAGCACCTCCTCCAGTTCGGAGGAAATGAACAGACACGCTTTGCCCTCCTCGGCCAGCGAGAGCACCAGCCGCTGAATTTCGGCCTTCGCTCCCACATCAATGCCCCGGGTAGGCTCATCCAGGATCAGCACCTTGGGGTTGGTAGCCAGCCAACGTGCGAGAATGACCTTCTGCTGATTGCCGCCGCTCAAGTTCTTGACCGGCTGATCGGCCGAGGGAGTGGCAATGTTGAGCAGTTTAATGTAACGGTCCGCGATCTCGTACTGTTGCTGCTTACTCAGATACTTGAACCAGCCCCGGCTGGCCTGGAGGGCCAGGATAATGTTTTCCCTGACTGTCAGATCGTCCACGATGCCGGCCTCTTTCCTGTCCTCCGGGCACAAGGCCACGCCCCGGCCAATCGAAGCCAGGGGGGAGAATCTTGTGATCTCCTCTCCCTCCATCTCCAGTACTCCGCTATCCGGTTTCTCGATCCCGAACAGCAACTGGGCAAGTTCCGTACGTCCTGAGCCCAACAAGCCGGCCAGGCCGAGGACCTCGCCAGCATGCAGTTCCAGATCGAAAGGCTCGATCCCGCCCGTAAATCCCAGCCCCTTGGCCCGCATCAGGGCTTCACCCTTGATATGCTTACGGCTTTCGAGCTTGATCTGGGACATCTCGTCAAGCTCAGTCAGGCTCCGCCCGATCATTTTGGCGATCAGTTCCAGGCGTGGGATGCTTGCCGTCTCAAAAGTGCCTACCAGCCTCCCGTTTCTAAGCACGGTGATTCTATCAGAGATTTGATAGACCTGGTCAATGAAATGAGTGATGAAAATGATGGCCACGCCCTCGCTCTTCAGTCTACGCATCACGCGGAAGAGCTGGTCGGTTTCGTGCATATCGAGGCTGGAAGTGGGCTCATCGAGAATCAGCACCCTGGCAGAGGCAACCTCCAGGGCCCGCGCGATGGCCGTCATTTGCTGGATGGCAACCGGGTACAGGCCTAAAGGTTTCGTGACGTCAATATTAACGTCCAGCCGCTGAAGGATTTCCTTGGCCTGGGCATTCATAGCCTTCCAATTGATACTGCCCAACCGCTTCGGTTCGCGGCCAATGAGGATGTTTTCCGCGACTGTGAGATTGGGACAGAGGTTGACTTCCTGGTACACCGTGGTAATGCCCAGTTCCTGTGCATGGAGTGGTGACCTGACTCTGACTTCTTCCCCGTCCAGGATGATATGGCCGGCATCTGGTTTCTCCACCCCGGTCAACACTTTGATGAGCGTGGATTTGCCCGCGCCGTTCTCACCCACCAGGGCATGGATCTCGCCACGTCTCAGGAAGAAATCCACTTTGGAAAGGGCCTGCACACCCGGGAACGCCTTGTCAATTCCTCTCATTTCGATGATGTATTCGTCTGACATCATCTCACCCCCTTAAACCATATTTCGCGGCCCCTGTCACGAATGCGTAGAGGAGCGGCGTCGGGCGCGCCGCTCCCTTGCCAGCGCTAAAAACTGTTGCAAACCGGCCTCCCGGACTGTAGACACCTCTGCAAGCCCGATGATGATGCTACAGGACCGTTCGCAACACATTTTGCTTAGTACTTGCGGCTCTCGGCGATCTCCTTCAGGTTAGGCATATCGGCGCGGAACACACCTTCCTGCGAAGGCACCCACTTGGGCAACTGTTCGCCGTTGAGCGCTTTCAGGGCGGCCTCATAGACCTGCGGCGCCAGAAGCGGGTTGCACTCCACGGTCACGTTCAGCTCACCGGCCAGCATAGCCTTGAAGGCGCCGGCAGTGGCATCCACCGAGACGATCTTGACGTCCACGCCCGGTTTGAGGCCGGCCTCCTTGAGCGCTTCAATCGCCCCCAAGCCCATCTCGTCGTTCTGCGCAAAGATGCCCTGGACATCCGTGGTCTCCTTCAGCCAGGCCTCTGTCACCTGCTTGCCTTCCGTGATGCTCCAGTTGCCGGTCTGGCTCTTAGTGATCTGAATGCCGCACTGCCCCATCCGCTCGCGGAAGCCCTGACCACGGTCTTTGGCGGCAGAGGAGCCCACGTTACCGACCAGCTCCCACACGTTCTTCTTCTCACTCCCCTCGAGCAGCCGACACATTTCATCAGCAGCCTTACGCCCTTCCTCGGCGAAGTCGGAGCCGATGTAGGTGGCGTACAACTCGGGCGGTGCATCAATGCGGCGGTCCTCCAGCACAACGATCTTGCCGGCTTCCTGGGCCTCCTTCAGTACCTCCTCCCATCCGGTGGTTTCGAGTGCGGCGAGGATGATAACGTTCACTTCTGGGTCCTGGATGAACTGATGGAAGCCTGCGACCTGCCGCGCCAGATCATTCTGAGAGTCGTAGAACTTGAGGGTGATGCCCAGTTGCTCCGCGGTCTCCCGGAAGGAAGCGGAGTTGGCAGCACGCCATCCCCCCTCAGAACCGGTCTGGAGGAAACCAACGACCATATCCTTGTAGGTACAGTTGGGTCTGCAGGCGGGAGCAGTGGACTTTTTGCCTCCACAGCCCACCAATCCTACAAGCAGACAAACAGCCAATACTACGTACAGAATTCGTGCCCTCATTTTCAACCTCCTAGCTAAACTTTACAAGATTTGGACCACCGGCCTTCCCCCGGGATGGGAATGCCGGCTCTCCCACCGAATACTGCGAGCCATCTGACGGTGCCAAGAGGAATATACCCAGCGCGCTTCCTCTGCCCTGCCCGTCCGCGCGCACTGCAAGGTGGAAGGGATCAAGACGACGTTCTGATTGCCCACGGTGCTCTTGAGATAGAGATGCAATGGTGAGTGCAGGCGGTGCATCAGCAAGCCCTACGGGCACCTGGTGGGAAACGCACAACGCGCTCACCCATATTCTGAGCAAGCACAACAGCTCCCGGCGAGCGCGCGTGGTTCCGGTACGGACGACTTCTCAACCTGATTGCGCCGGGCAGCTACCTTTTGTCCAAAAATGAGCTCTCGCGTACAATCAGCTCCGGCTGCAGCAGCACAGTCTTCGGAGCAGGTACGGTGCCACCCTGAACAGTTTCGATCGCCTGATCAAGCACCCTCACAGCACGACGTCCCAGTTCAACCATATCCTGGCGCACGGTGGACAACGAGGGATAAAGGTAGGCAGCCTCCGGCCAATCGTCGAACCCGACGACAGCCAGCTCTCCCGGGACACGGCGCCCCAGCCGGCGCGCTGCCCTCAGCACCCCCAGCGCCATTTGATCGTTGCAGGCAAACACACCGTCAATTTCCGGATGTTGTGCCAACAACCGGTCGAAACCCGCTTCCCCGCTGGCAGCCGACCAGTTCCCTTTGGCAATGAGGCTGTCTTCATGGGGCAGTCCTACACTTGCCAGCGCGTCTCGCCAACCCGCCTGACGCTGACGCGCCTCCCACCAATCCAACGGACCGGTGATCAGGCCAACAGTCTTACATCCCTGGGCAATCAGATGCCGGGTGGCCATCAGGGCACCACTGTAATTATCCACGGCGATGACGAACCGGTCGGGTCGCGGCTCCATAGTCAGAAAAACGATTGGCACCGGCAGCTCATGCGCCTGGTCCACCCAGGCGCGATTATCACCGATCTCCGGCACGGCCCAGATCAAACCATCCACGTGGCGAGAAAGCATCTCACCCAGCAACTGGTCCACACGGTTGGTCTCAGGCTGGCGGATCAGACTCAACAGTAGCCTGTAACCCAACTGGCTAGCTTCTCGCTCAATGCCGGCCAGCGTACATGAAGGACCGAAATAGTCCAGCCCGTAACCGACTACCCCAATGGTGAAACTACGTCCTTGAACCAGGCTGCGGGCAAAGTAGCTGGGCTGATATCCTAACCGGGCAATGACCTCTTGCACTCGCTGGCGGGTGGCGGGGGCGACGTCGGGGCGGTTGTTAATCACACGGGAGACGGTCTGGGTGGAAACACCGGCCTCTTCTGCCACTTGTCTGATGGTAACACGCCTTTTGGTTAGCACGGTCATCGCATGTCACACCCTTGTGTTACCGTTCCCGTTAACGACAACATTATACCATAAAATTGTGGTATTGTCAATAGTTTCGGGCGGGCAGAACAGCTCAGAGAGGGGCAGCAAACGGATCAAGTCTCACGTATGGGGCCGCCTACCTATGGCCAGGCTGCCAGCAAACATCAGCCAGATCGGGCGATGCTACGTCACTCCCTCAGGATCCCACCTTGCCTGCCCTGAGCACCACCGGCAGGTAAAGCCGCCAGGGGTTCCACAGCACCCAGCTTGTGCGTTCCCATGCTCCTCCGGCCCCATCCTCCAGAAAGGCCACACTGTACACAGGCGGGTACGATAACCC
>JAOAAG010000324.1 GCA_026418995.1 Anaerolineae bacterium | reverse complement strand
GCATTGGTGCAGCCTCCTGGGTGGGCGATGGCATTGCATTGATGCAGCCTCCTGGGTGGGCGACGGCACTGCCGTCGCCCACCCAGCCGCTATCAGGATCAGCACAGTCTCACGCGCTTTTGCGCCTGGGTATAAGTGCTCGCGGGTCCACCATGTTCTGACCACTACACTAATTGGTGTGTTCTCTGCGCTTGAAGAGGGCGCTGGACATTTGCGCAGAATCTGGTATCCTTAAATGCCGTGATAACGTTCTCGGTGTGTCCCTAAATCCATCATTATCGAGTTCATTGCACCAGGTTATACCCATGCAGAACTGCTATCTCTGTATCCACGGTCATTTCTACCAGCCGCCCCGGACTGACCCATTTACCGGCTGCATTCCCCGGGAGCCGGACGCGGCCCCTTACGCTAACTGGAACGAGCGCATTAATGCCGAGTGTTACACACCAAACGCCGAGGCAGGCCACTTCGGGCTTATCAGCTTCAACATCGGAGGTACGCTGGCCCGCTGGCTCGACCAGTACGCCCATTCCACATATGAACGTATCGTCGCCGACGAGCGGGCCTATTGGACAGAGCATGGCGTCGGTAACGGGCTGGCCCAGCCGGTTCACCATACTATCCTGCCACTCGCCCGCCACCGCGATAAGATATGCCAGGTGCGCTGGGGCATCTTCAGCTTCAAACGCCGCTTCGGCCACGAGCCAGTCGGTATGTGGCTGCCGGAGATGGCGGTAGATTATGAGACGCTGGAGGTCATGGCGGAAGAGGGAATTCAATTCACCATCCTCTCCGACGAGCAGGTGCGCGGCGACCTGGAGCAGGGAGCCGGCCCCTATCGTGTACGCCTCTCTGGCTCACGCGAGATAGCTGTGTTTGTACGTGACCGGCATCTTTCCAACGCCCTCTCTTTCGGCATGCCTGACCCGGCCCACGTTAACGATTGGTTGCGTGAGCAACTGAGCTGGCGTTGCCACAGTAAGCGTCTGGTGCTCATCGCTACCGATGGGGAAACTTTCGGCCATCACCATCGCCATGGGGTGGAGGTGCTGGGGCGCATCTTGCGGGCAGGGGAAGCGCTTGGCTACCAGCTCACGACGCTGGGGCTGTATCTGCGTGACCATCCGCCCCAGGCCAGCGTAGAGGTGCTGGAGCACACAGCCTGGAGCTGTAGCCACCATCTGAGCCGCTGGTCTATCGGGTGTGGATGCACCCCCGGCGATAGTCGCTGGAAGGCCGCCCTGAGGCGTGCATTGGACAATCTTGCCTGCGATCTGGACCTGGCCTTCCGGTGTTTCACGGAAAAGAGGGGCATTGATCCGTGGTGGCTACGGGATAACTACATCGCGGTGGTCCTGGGGCAGATGGATGGCCCAACTTTCCTCAGAGAGCAGGGTTTAGGCCATATGCCACGCATTGATCAGGAGCGGCTGCTCTGGTTGCTGGAGGCACAGTACTACAGGCAACGTATGTACGCCAGTTGCGCCTTCTTTTTCGAGGACCCCGACCGGCTTGAGCCGCGCTATGCGATCGCCAACGGCATCCGCGCGCTCGCCCTCACCCTCTATGCCACCGGCGATGATCTATCCCGTAGCTTCCGCCGTGACCTGGCCCTGGTGGTGAGTGGGCGTACCGGCCGCAACGGAGCCGATATCTTCGACACTATGGTCGCTACGGCCACAGCAAGGTGACGGTCACCGGTGACGGTCACTTCCAAAAGTGACCGTCACCTCTACGAGAGCCGCCAGCGCTTCGATATCCTCCCGGTCGTAGTGGGGCACATTGACCTCGCTTATCCACTCCGTTGGCCCCACCACGGCTATCACCCACTCATCCAGCAATTCCCGGTCATCCGGTCTCCCGCGCAGGCAGGCGATCTTGGGAATATGCTCTGCCTTAAGTCCTTCGACCAGTACGACCTGGGCATCGAGATAGCGGGTAATCTCCTGTAAGCTCTTAGTCTCCTCCCAGAAAATGGCCGCTCCAGTGGGGGAGAGCAGGGCCACCTGACCGGCCGCTTCCCTGAGCACGGCCGTATCCTTGCCGGGCAGGTCTATGGGGTGATGCGTATGCTTAACTACGGCCACGCGGTAGCCGCGACCAAGCAGTGCACGGGCCAGCCTGGCGACCAGTGTGGTCTTGCCGCTGTTCTTATACCCCACGATGCCGATCAGCTTGCTCACCTGCCGTTACCTCAGCAGCTTCCCCACCGTCAGCAGCACCGACGAGGCCAGCATATAGACCGAGGCCAGTTTGAAGAGCAGCCAGTCGCGCCGCTCGCGCGGCGTAAGTAGCTGGACCAGGGAAAGAAGGAACAAGCCCAGGCTCATAGCAAGCAGGACAGCCTGCGCTGCTGGGTGGATGCCCAGTAGCATGGTGCATAGTGCCAACACCAGGGTGTTCAGCAGGCTGGCAGCGGCGATGAAGATGCGCGTGCGACGCGGCCCGTAGACGTTGGGCCACATAGGCACGGCCGCACGCTTGTAGTCCTCGGCGTAACACAGCGCCAGCGTCAGGATGTGAGAAGGAATCCACAACAGCACCGAGCCGGCCAGCAGTAACCCGATTAAGTCCAGCCCGCCCAGGGCCAGGACCCTCCCGGCCAGCACAGGCATCCCGCCGGAAACACCTCCGAAGATGATGGAAAGCGGCGTGCGTCGCTTCAGCCAGGCGGTGTAGACGAGCAGGTCAATCACGAATCCTGTCAGGACCACTGTGGTGAACGGCAGGCCCAGCCCCAGCGAAAGTGCAAACCCCACCAGCGATAGCACCCACCCGAAGATAAGGGCCTGAGTGGGGACAATACGGCCAGCAGCAAGGGGTCGGTTGGCTGTACGCGCCATCAGGGCGTCAATGTCCCGGTCCAGCCACATATTCAGTACCGTGCACCCGCCTACGGTGAACCACAGGGCAGCCCCCACCCAGACTGCCCGTAGCGGATCAAACAACGGGCCGCAGGTGAGAATATATGCGGCGATTCCCGTAATGGTCAGAAGGGCTGTCTGCCTGACCTTGAGCAAGGCGATCCAGTCTTTAGCTCTGGCCCCCGTGGCCTGTTTCAACATGACTTGAGCCACGATATCTTCCTCCCGCTTCGAGGTCGCTGGCGCTGAAACTGTCGGGCAGCAGCGCGGTGAGGGTGGTCTGGCGGTAATGGCCCTGCGCATCGGCGAGCAGCACGGTCATCTCTGCGCCAAATTCGCGCATCATCTGGCGGCAGGCGCCGCAGGGTGTCGCGCCGTTCTCCGTGGCAACGGCGATGGCCAGGAACTCGCGCTCCCCCTCGGAGACCGCTTTGACTATCGCCGTGCGTTCGGCACAGGTAGAGAGCGGATAAACGGCGTTTTCTACGTTGCAACCGGTGTAGATGCGCCCCGACTTGCCTGCCAAGGCTGCGCCCACCTTGTAGCCGGAGTAGGGAGCGTAGGCCCGTTCGCGGGCCTCAAGGGCCAGTCTCACCAGATGCTCCCACAACTGTTGCTCCGTCATCGGATGCTCTCCCCTGCTCGTTCTCCTCGTCCCTGTTGATAGCGCTACCCCGCAGACGTGCCGGGACGCCGTAGACCAGGGCACCGTCCGGCACATCGTGCGTCACCACCGAGCCGGCTCCAATCTTGGCTCCGCTCCCTACGCGCACCGGGGCGACCAGCATCGTGCCGGAGCCGATGAAGGCGCCCTCCCCGATCCAGGTCCTGTGTTTACGCACACCATCGTAATTACATGTGACCGTGCCCGCGCCGATATTCGCCCCGGCTCCTACCTCAGCATCGCCCAGGTAGCTGAAGTGCCCCATCTTGGCGCCAGGGCCAAGCGTCGCGTTTTTGATCTCGCCGAAGTTGCCCATATGGGCCCCCCGGCACAGCCGCGCTCCTTTGCGCAGGTGGCCGAACGGCCCTACGTCCGCCTCGTCCTCCATCACTGCCCCCTCCACCACCGACGCCACGACCTTGCAGCGCTCCCCGATGGAGCTGTCCACGATCACCGTGTTCGGTCCGATGATGCACCGGGGGCCGATAGTGGTGCGTCCGCGCAGGTGGGTGTTGGGCATGATCACTGTGTCACGCCCGATGGTCACCTCATGCTCGATGTAAGTCGTGGCCGGGTCAACGATGGTGACGCCTTCCAGCATCCAGCGCTCGTTGATGCGCTGGCGCAGCAGACACTCGGCCTCGGCCAGGTGTACGCGGGTGTTGATACCCAGTGCCTCGGCAGGGTCGGCGGTAGTGACGGTATCCACGCGCCTACCCTGGGCTACAGCCATACCTGCCAGATCGGTGAGGTAATACTCCTGCTTAACAGGGTTAAGGGGTATCGCACCGATGTTGGCCCATAGCCAGCCGGCGTCAAAGCAGTACACCCCGGCGTTCAGCTCTTTGATCACTAACTGTTCCGGTGTGGCGTCTGTCTCCTCGACGATCTGGGTCACAGCGCCACTCCGGTCGCGTATGATACGCCCGAATCCGCGCGCCCTCTCGTCAACCAAGGTCAAGAGTGTGAGCGGCCCGGGGTTCTCCCGCTGCCGCGCTACCAGACGTTGCAACGTCTCCACAGTCAGGAGTGGCATGTCGGCGTACATCACCAGCACCAGGTCGCTCTGTCCGGCGAGCACTTCCCGTGCCTGGAGCACGGCATGGCCTGTGCCGCGCTGCTCGGCCTGCAGGATACAGATGGCACGGTCGCCTACCGTCTGCTGTACAGCCTCAGCTCCATAGCCTACCACGAGCACCGGTGGTTCCCCGGTTAAGGCGCGCGCTGTCTCTACGGTATACATTACCAGTGGCCGTCCGAGCAGCATGTGCAGGACTTTGGGTATGTCGGATTTCATACGGGTTCCCTGGCCGGCGGCCAGGATCAGAGAAGCAAGTTTCATATGCTCACCTCAGCGGTCTGTGGAAGTGTAGCAGCTATGTACTAAGACTCAAGTTTTCGATACTGCTCCCGATCCTCTTTACTACGTCCCCGGAAGATGAGGCGCAGCGGCGTGCCTGGAAACGGGTACGCCTCGCGCAGTCGGTTCTCCAGGTAACGTTCATAGCTGAAGTGCACCAGCTCCGGGTCGTTGACGTGGAACACAAACGTTGGGGGGGCCACCTCCGGCTGGCTGACGTAGTAAATCTTCAACCGCTTCCCCTGTTTGCTAGGCGGTGCGTGATGGGCTACGGCGCTCTGGACCAGGTCGTTTAACTCTGAAGTGGGTATGCGCCTGAAGCGGGCTTCGTGCACCGTCAGCGCGGTCGGTATCACACGGTTGACGTTCTGACCTGTCAGGGCGGAGATAAACAACACGGGCACGTAGTCCAGGAAACGCAATGTCTCCCGCACCAGCCGGGTGTACTCCGCCATAGTCTGGGCGTCTTTTTGCACGGCGTCCCACTTATTTACCAGCACGACCACGCTGACCCATTCGTCAAGGATGAAGCCGGCCACGTGAGCATCCTGGGCTGTCACACCCTCGACCCCGTCCAGGAGCAGCAGGGCCACATCGGCCCGTTGAATGGCACGCAGCGCGCGCAGCACACTGTAACGTTCCACCCCCGGCTCGATCCTGCCCCGGCGTCTGATGCCGGCGGTATCAATCAGTGTCAGGGGGATGCTGCCGCTCTCGGTTGTCCACTCCAGCTTCGTATCAATAGCATCACGGGTCGTGCCAGGTATGGGGCTGACGATAGCTCGCTCCTCGCCCAGCAACCTGTTCAGGAGCGAGGATTTCCCCACATTGGGGCGTCCCACGATGGCCAGTTTTACCCCCGCCTCCTCTTCCTCTTCCTGCGACCATGGTGGCAGTGCCTCGACCAGATCGTCCAGCAGGTCAGCGACACCGACGCCATGGAGCGCAGAGATGGGGTACACGGTGCCCAACCCCAGCGCATAGAACTCTTGCGCCGCCAGGCGCAGGCGGGGGTTATCGGCCTTGTTGGCAGCCAGGAAAATGGGACAGCGGGCGTGGCGCAGAATTTCAGCCACCTCCTCGTCGCCAGCGGTCGGGCCTTCGGCGGCGTCCGTGACGAAGATGATGGCATCCGCATCGCGGATGGCCTGTTCGGCCTGGGCCCGCATCAGGGGAATGAAGGGGGCGGAGTCCTGAGCCAGCACCCGCTCTGGGGCCGGGCGTCTGCCCGCCAGGACAGTATCAGGCAGCACTTCGATGCCGCCGGTGTCCACGACGGTGAATGAAACGTTCTTCCACTCGGCGTCAGCGTGAAGCCGATCGCGCGTTGTGCCCGGCTCGTCATGCACAACGGCCAGCTTACGTCCGATGATGCGGTTGAACAGGGTGGATTTGCCCACATTGGGGCGCCCCACAATAGCCACAATCGGCTTAGTCATTTATTCACCCTAAAGCGCAGCACCAGATGCACCGATCTGATTCCTTTGCCTCTCGCCCCTCCACGAATACAATCGCCCCTGATTCCCAGAGGGCGTAGGGACAGGCGACGGGATGATGAAAATTTCCACCTGCACGTTAGTAGGCAGGATACTCTGGGCCACGATGCCCTCCGGTACCACAATATGTGGCCCGACCTGGTGAACGCCCCGTCCAAGGTTAAACAGGTCCAGCACGGCCCGTACATCATCTGTATCCAGCGTCTCCAGCAGGGGCATCGGGCCGCTCAGGATGATCTCGATGGTGGCCGGAGAAACGGTGTAAGTCAACCCTGGCCCGAGGCCCTGGACTCTGTCTCTTATACACATCT
>JAOAAG010000284.1 GCA_026418995.1 Anaerolineae bacterium | reverse complement strand
CAGGAGGCCGTGCAGGTGCCACACTGAATGCAGGAGAGCATCTTTTCCCAGCGGCCGGGAGTCACCGTATGGGCCAGAGTGTGATCTATGTGAGTGAGGTCCAAAACCTCGGGAACATCGGTCATCCGTACCTCCCCCAGGGGCTTCAAGGTGGGACGAAACACTTAAGGGAAAGTTTTAACACACAAAGCGCATACTGTCAAGAAGGCGTTGAGAGCCACGGCCCCGGGCGCCAGCACACAGGTTGACAAGCGGTGATTTTGCCCTATACTAGACCCCTGAGGGAGACAACCTTCGATTGCCGCTCAATTGCCCCCAACACCTTTCGATCACAGGCAAGATACGAGGTAGCCATGACAACTCGCGCAGTCAAAATCGCGTTCTTCATCATTGTCCTTCTACTCCTGGCTGTAGCTGGTTACGAAGCTAAGAACCTCGCCCTGATGGGGTGGAACTCAGTCGTCGAATACAACAGTCCCTACCTCTTCCCCCTGCCCAGAACGGCTCCTACCGAACCGCTCACCGAGCGAGTGGTACTGGTCGTGATTGATGGGCTGCGCCTGGATGCTTCGCAACAGATGGACGCACTCAACGAGCTACGCCGTCTGGGTGCTGACCTGGTGCTGCGTGCAGGACAGCCCTCCCTATCCTATCCCTCATGGACGGTTATCACATCGGGGGCGTGGCAGGAAATAAGCGGCATAACCACTAACTGGTACAAGGGGGCGGTGAGGGTGGATCACATCTTCCAGGTAGCTAAGGACGCTGGCAAGCCCGCCGTTGTCGTGGGTGCGCCGGGGTGGAGAAAACTGTTCGACCCGGCCGACGCCTTTGCGGCCCATGAGCCCGAGGAGACTGCGCCGCCGGAGAAATGGACGAGATTCGACGAGGAAACACTCCGCCTGGCCCTGGAGGCACTCGACCGCTACGATACCGGGCTGGTGCTGATCCATTTCGGTGGTACCGATGGGATGGCTCACAACTTTGGAGGCGTAAGCACCGAATATCTGAACCAAGTCCGGGCTGTGGACCGACACCTGGAGCAACTGGCCAGCCATATGGATTGGGACAGGGATACGCTTATCGTCACCGCCGACCATGGCCACATAGATGCCGGAGGACACGGGGGCTGGGAAGAATCAGTGCTGAACGTCCCGCTGGTGATGGTGGGGAAAGGCGTGCGCAGAGGAGCCTACGCCCCCCGCGTGCAGGCGGACCTGGCCCCGACTGTAGCAGCCCTGCTCGGCCTCCCCTACCCGACCCATTCTCAGGGGGTACCTTTATTGGAATTGCTGGAGGCTTCCGCAGAGACTAAAGGGGTGAAAGGGCTCAACGCGGCCCTTCAGCTTGCGGGCTTCTACGACGGCTACGCTAGCACGCTGAGCGTCAGGCCGTTCGCTGGAGAGGTGCTGAACAAGTACCGCGCGGACCTCGCCCGGGGAGAGGAAGGAGCAATGGCAAAGTTCTGGGAGGAGTTGAATGGCTCCGCCAGCAGGGCCAGGACGGGGCGGCTGTGGCGAGAGAGATTGCTCCGCCTGCCCATCGCTCTAGCAGTTGCTCTGCTCCCTCTCCTCTACCTTCTTATTTTCCGCAGGCGGTGGCGCTACCTGGCGGTGCCGGTGGGCTTTGCACTGCTATACTTCGTGCTCTACAACCTCCTGTTTTTCGGGAAGGGGTACACCTGGTCACTTTCGCTTTTCAACTATGAGGAGCAGATCGAGGCGTTCTTCACAGCACGCCTGGTGGACGCGGCGTTCGCGGCGGGGGCAGCGGGGCTGCTTCTGGCGCTCATCTCCTGGAAGAAAAGTCCTCTGGAAGCCACAGAGCGGATGGTTACCTTCTCGTTTGCTGTGTGGTACTCCCTCCTGCTCCAGGTAGACCTATTTTACTGGCTTTACAGCATCAAATTCACCTGGGCACTGCCCGATCTGAAACTGGGGTTCAAGTACTATATGGATCTCCTGCAGATGATCCCCATCGGATTTCTGGCCACAATCCTGACGCTGCTGGCGTTACTTATCGGCTGGGGCATGCGGAGGCTGCGCTGCCAGGTGGAGAGATCAGGTACCTGACCGCTTGTACGGCCCCGTGGTACACGGGAATAGGCGAGATACGAGCACGGCCATTGTGCCGGCCAGCAAACCCAGTCCCAGGGCCCAGGCTCTGATAAGGAGAAGCAACGGAGCAACAAAAGCTACCGCCACATCCCGGTGCAGCAGTTTGACCAGGAAGGGCAAGCTACTGATGATCAGCGCCGCCCATGCGCCCAGGCCCAGCAGCACAAAGCGCAGCTCCAGGAAACCGGCCATAAACAGGAGCGCCCCGAGCGCTGCCAGTACGATCTGTAATTTGAGCACCTGGGGCGTGTGAGAGTCGCGCAGCAGCTTGTGTGGATGCCCCAGCATCACACGCACCTTCCAGTAACCGATCCAGAACTTGCGCCGGAAGTATTCGCCTACCGTGCGGTCATGGACGTGGTACACCGCTGCTTCCGGCACGAAGACCAGCCGGTAGCCGGCCTCCGCCAGGCGGAAGGAAAACTCCTGATCCTCCACCGAGGCCGTAGGAAAGGTGGTATCAAAGCCACCGGTAGCCAGGAAAACGTCGCGCCGGTAGCCGGCTGAGTAAGTGTCAACAAAGTCAATCCGCTCCAGCCCCCGCATGCGGTCGTAGCGATCCTCATATTCCGCCTGCACAAAGCGGGCCACGAGCTCCCTCTGTACGGTGCGGTACGTCCCCTTGACCCCCACCACATCTGGCACAGAGAAGGGAGCGATCATGCGAGCGACCCAGTCGGGCGCCGGAGCGCAATCAGCATCTGTGAAGAGCAACAGCTCTCCCCGTGCTGCTGCCGCCCCCCGATTACGTGCCGCCGCAGGGCCGGCGTTGGGCTGAGAGATGACCCGCACGCTAAAGCTGTGAGCTACCACAGCGCTGGTGTCGGTCGAGCCGTCGTCCACTACGATGATCTCATACCGGTCGGAGGGGAAAGCCTGGCTCTGAAGCGCCCGCAGGCATGTCGGCAACGTCGCTGCCCCGTTGTACACGGGCACGACAATGGAAACCAGTGGATGGGCATCATCCCGGGGGGATACCGGTGCGGCCATCAGTATGCCCCCTTGCCCCGCAGTACTGCTCCTACCGTCATCCACAGAATACGCAGGTCGAGCCAGATAGACCAGTTGCGGATATAGTACAGGTCGTCCTCAAGGCGCAGAGCGTAGTCCGCGCGATCGCTGCGGCCGTTTACCTGCCACCATCCTGTCATTCCCTGGGGCACGGCGAAGCGCTTACGGTGGTGGGGGCCATACCTTTCGACCAGCCAGGGGAGCTCCGGACGCGGGCCGACCAGGCTCATCTCGCCCCAGAGCACATTGATGAGCTGAGGTAGTTCGTCAATGCTGAACCTGCGCAGGATACGGCCCACACGGGTGATGCGCGGGTCGCCAGGGCGCTTGATAAAGGTCGGGGGACCGGCTCCCTGCTCCTGGACCAGTTTCCGCTCCTCGGCCTCGGCGCCTTGGTACATTGTGCGCAGCTTGAGCATGTAGAACGGCCGCCCTCCCTCGCCGATGCGCTTCTGACGGAGCAGCACAGGGCCGGGGGAATCGAGGCGGACAGCAAGCGCGGCTGCCATGATCACCGGTGAGAAGAAGACCAACGCCAGGCCACCCACGACCAGGTCGAATAGCCTCTTAATCACCCTGTCGGTGCCCTCGATGGCAGGCTCGCGCAGGCCGATAATCGGTATGCCAGCGACCTCCTCCACCGTCGCACGCGCGAACACCAGGTCCACCAGGTCTGGCACAACGCGCACATTGACCGGCACATGCTGGAGATGAAGCACCAGCTCACGGACCAGTTCGTGCCTGTCGGGGGAGAGTGTCACCACCACCTCGTCAACATGGCAACGCGAAATAAACGATTCTATCTCCGCCAGCCCGCCCAGCACCGGAAGGCCAGCGCAGCCTTCCGCCCGTGGTTCCTGAGCCTCGTCCATGTAGCCTATCGGATCCAGCCCGGCCCAACGGTATGCCTGCAGCGCCTGTCCAAGCTGCTGCCCCAGGGCGCCGGTCCCCACGATCAGCACCCGGCGAGGTTCGACCAGCCATCGTCCCAGCCCCAGGCGAAGCATCTCTCTCAGGAGAACGCGCCAGCCGAGCAGGAAAAGCAGGTCCAGCACATAGAAGTAGAAAAACAGCAAACGCGAGAACTCGCGGAAAAACAGGTAAGCGACGCCCGCGAACACCAGCGTGGCGTAGGTGACAGCGCTCCACACGCTCTCCACATCCTCCAGGTAACGCAGGACGCGCCTGGTATCGTAGAGACGCTGGGACAGGAAGACCAGCATCCACAGAGCCGGCACGAACACATAGAGCCAGGGGCCAAACGCCAATGGCCCATCCAGGTGAACGCCAAAGGGCAGCGTGAGCCGGAGGAGTTTGGCCAGGTGCAGTGCCAGCGCTGTGAGTAGCGCATCAGAGGTCAACAGAAACAGACTCAGGCGGACGGATATGCGCTTGAGCATCGCTCGGCCCAGAAACCTTTGATACCCCGGGTAACGGCCACCTCCAAAAGGGACCGTCACCTAAGATTCTACACCCTTGCACACCTTTGTCAATTCCAGATATTGTGTTATCATAGAATCGGTATCCAGGTCGGCCAGGCGGTCGCGCTCGCTGCCTTATGGCTTCGACCGGGGCAGGGGTGAGGAAAGTCCGGGCTCCACAGGGCACGGTGCTGGGTAACGCCCAGGCGGGGTAACCCGACGGAAAAGGGCCACAGAAAAGCAGACCGCCTCCACCTGCCCTTTCCTCTGTCAGGGGAGGCTGGGGAGGAGGTAAGGGTGAAAAGGTGGTGTAAGAGACCACCGGCGTCCGGGGTGACCCGGGCGGCCAGGCAACCCCCACCGGGAGCAAGGCCAAGCAGGGGCGACGTAGGGGCAGGGCTTGCCCCTGCCCTGAGGCAGGGCTTGCCCCTGCCCCCACACGGGGCGGCCCGTCCCGTCTGAGCCCCGGGTAGGCCGCTAAGAGGAGGCGGGTAACCGGTCCTCCCAAGATAGATGACCGCCCACGACAGAACCCGGCTTATCGGCCGGCCTGGATGCCTCCCCGGCGATATGGGCGGCGGACCTCCGGATCGCACATTAATCTGCGGAGACAGCCACGTCCTGGCTACAGGCGCTATATGACCATCAAAGAGAGCACAGAGAAAATCTCTGTGCTCTCTTTGAAAACTTTATCAGGCACGACTACACAGAAGGTTAGCCCCGGGGCGTCCCTCATCCCCCCAATATCCGTCCATCGCGTAGCTCCACGACCCGTCCTGCCGCTGCTGCCACTCTGGGATTGTGTGTAGCGACCACCAGCGTGATGCCGCGCTCGGTGTTCAACCGCTGAAGTAAGGCCAGAATCTCTTCCGTCGCCCGACTGTCCAGATTCCCCGTCGGCTCGTCGGCCAGAATGAGCAACGGCTCGTTCACCAGCGCCCGGGCAATCGCCACCCGCTGCTGCTCCCCGCCCGAAAGTTGCCCCGGCAGGTGATACATCCGCCCCTCCAGCCCCAGCGCCTGGAGCAATTCCCGCGCCCGTGCCTTCAAATCGAAGCGACACCAGCGACGGTATGGCAAAAGGGGCAGCATCACGTTCTCCAGCGCCGTCAGCGTCGGCACCAGGTTGAAGAACTGGAAGACGAAGCCTATCTTCTCCCGCCGAAAGTCGGCCAGACGGTCGCCCCGCAGCGTCCCCACGTCCACGCCGTCCACCACCACCCTGCCCGCGGTGGGCACATCCAGCGTACCGATGAGGTTCAGAAGCGTTGTCTTGCCCGAGCCCGAAGGCCCGGTCAGGGCTACAAACTCCCCCGCGCCGATGCTCAACGTCACCCCATCCACGGCCCGTACTTCCACGCCGTCGCTGTAGACTTTGGTCAAATCATGCGTCTCGACCATGGCCTTGCCTGCCATACCTCCCCCCGCTACTCATTCCGCTTCCGCATCACCACGGCTGGCGACACCCGCGCCGCCACACGGGCTGGATAGAGCGCCGCCAGCGCGCCGACTAAACCGGGCACGGCCATGCCCAGCAGCCCTATTTTCCCCAAGGTCAGCGGCATAGCGCGGTAGAGCCAGAAGAACGCCGCGCCGCCAAGTAACGCCCCTACCGCGCCGCCCAGCAATCCGACCAAGAATCCCTCCATCACGAACAGTTGCGCAACGCTAAAGGTGCGCCAGCCGATGGCCTTCAACACCCCGATCTCCCGTCGCCGTTCCATCGCTCCCTCCAGCAAACTGTTCGTCACCCCCAGCGTCATCAATCCAAAGCCCAACCCAACCAATCCGTAGTGGTAAGCGCTGATGTGTCCGGCAATGTACTCCCCCAATAACGTCCCTGCCAGATACCCGCGCTGCTCCAGCGTCACCTCCAACAGGAGTATCAGCAGAGCAGAGGAAAGCGCTGCCGCCAACCCATTCAGCAATGTACGCCCGCGTCTGCGCAGCAGCCCGCGCAAGGCATAGCCCCACACCCCGCTCGGCCACCATCGCGCGGTACGCCCATAGCGCAACCCGGCCGCCCGTAAGAACAGGTTGGGCGGCGTGCGGCTCGCCAGCCACGCCGGGTAGAGGCCACTAATTATACACAACAAGACGACGCCTACCGGCGCTCCCAGCAGCAGGACAGCATCAGGAAGTTTCCATCCCAGCAGCCAAGAGCCCATCACCGTCCCTGCCACCCCCACTGTCGCCGCCAGCGCTCCGACTCCTGTCACCTGTCCTATCACCTGACAGAAAACTGTGGATGAGCGCCATCCCAGGGCTTTCTGCAGTGCTATCGTCCATTGTCGAGCCATCACCTCAGCCCAGGCCAAATCGGCAACGTAGAGACCGCCGACGACAAGCAGCACCCCCAGCAGCAGCCAGTAGCCGCTTTGAACA
>JAOAAG010000240.1 GCA_026418995.1 Anaerolineae bacterium | reverse complement strand
ATGCGGGCTTTACGCGTGCCGGTGGCGGCCCCGATCATGGAATGGCCGTCCACCTTCAGCTTGTGCCCGGCAGCGACCATCGCCGCGCCGGCCTCGCCTCGCCCAGCACGCAGCACCGCCCATTCGCCCGTTTCGTCAATCAGGAACACCCCCGCATAATAGAAGCCAAACTCATCGCAGATCAGGTCCACGGTGGTTTTGAGCAGCGTGTCCAGGTCGAGGATGGAGGCAATCGTGCGCCCTACTTTCGCACCGGCAGCAAGCAGGCGGGCCTGACGTTGGGCCTGCCTCAGCAAGCGCGTATTCTGTTCATTCAACTCAGCGTTGCGCTGCAGCGCCTGCGTCAGCTCACGGACCTTGTCTTCCAGCCGGGCCACCAGTGCCTCCTGGTAGTCCCGGCGGTAGCGGGCGTCGTGCAGGACCTCGCGCTCTCCACTCAGGAATCTGTGTACTTGTGCCTCAAAGGTATCCGGGTTGATAGGTTTCGAGAGGTAGCCGTCACAGCCAGCGGCCAGCACCCGTTCGCGCACGTCGCCGGTCACGTCGGCCGTGAGGGCCACGACAGGAACATCCGGCAACAACGCCTTGATACGGGTAGCGACCTCGTATCCGGTGAGGCCCGGCATGTGCATATCCAGCAGCACCAGGTCCGGGCGGAGTTCCTGGGCCACCTCTATCCCCTTCAAACCGTTCTCTACCTCGACGATCTCATACCGGTGGGAGAGCAGGCGCCGTACCAGCGTGCGCACTTCGGGTGTATCGTCTATACACAGGATAGTGGGGTGATCTTTTGTCCGGTCCATACGAGGGATAAATGCTTACTGTTTCGATGAACAACGCTTACTAACATTATATCTGTTTTTGTCCTCTCCACAATTGGGGATCAGGAGGCAGGGATTGGGGTTGGAGGGCAGGGGTTGGGGAGCGGGGTTGTGCTAAGGGGAACGCCATCCGTAAGCTTGCTCTACGCTGAATACGAGGCGCTCCCAGGAAAAACGCTCCCGCATATCCTCTGCGGCGGCCCCACCTAACTGCGTCCGCAAGCGCTCGTCGCGGAGCAGCCTCGCGACAGCTTCAGCGAAGGATGCGGTGTTGCCCGGCTCCACCAGCCAGCCGGTCTCTCCGTGCCGAATGTACTCGCTGGCCTGTCCCACCGCCTCGGCCACAACAGGCACGCCCCGCGCCAGTAAGTCCACCAGCTTGGCCGGACATTTGGCGCGGTTGACCAGCGTATCGTCGAGAGGATAAATCGCTACCGCAGCCTGGGCGAAGTACTCCGGAAGCGCTCCGGCGGGTACCCAGCCCGCGTAGAGCACATCTGCAGGGTCAGCAGCCGCCGCTCCCCGATGCACTGTTAGACCGGCTTGAGCGGCCATGGCCAACAGCTCTTCCTCCTCGCCGAACAGCCCCTTGCCTACGATAAGCAGGCGCGTCTCCGGTATCAGCTCCCGCACCCGGAGCACGATCTCAATCACGCGGGAGGGCGGGAATTCAAAAAATCGGGTGTACAAAAGGACGGCCCTGGGGATCGGCGGTTCGGGAAGAGGAGTTGGGTGGGAAGCGGAGGGTGCACCCACGTCACTGGCGCTAACGCCGTTAGGGACGTACCACACGCGCTGCGGAGGCACACCCAGGGCCCAGACCAGGCTTTCCAGCGTGCGGCTGGCGACGGTGACGGCGTCGGCATGGGTCAGCCCCCAGCGTTCCTGCCAGGCGAAGAAGCGACGCTGGGCTGGGGTGTAGCCACCGATCTCGTTCCACCCGCCGGCTCCTTCCCAGTCATCGGTGTCCACCACCAGGCGCGGCCGACGTGTGCGGGGGAGCCTTGCCAGCAGCCAGTGGGTCAGTCCGCTGTAAGCTTTGGGCTTGAACAGATGGACCACATCAGGGCGCAGGGCTAATGCGCGCCGGGTCAGACGTGCGGCGGTCAGGAGATGAAACAAGCCAGGCGCAGGGGGAGGCAGAGCGATATTCTCGACAGTGACCCCGCCCTCCTCCCACCTTCTACTGGCGTCCTCCGGGTTCTGCCACGGGGGGAGGAGGAGCCTGATACGATGCCCACGCGCGGCGAGTGCTTTGGCCATCGGCAAAGCCCGCGCGCTCATCGTCCCGCGTGGACGCAGCCCGAACGGGCCGACCATCACGACGTCCATTTACTCGACTGTGACCGACTTGGCCAGGTTGCGCGGCTGGTCCACGTCACAGCCACGGCGCACGGCCAGGTGATAGGCGAGCAGTTGGAGCGGGATGACGTTCACCACTGGCGAGAGCAGCGGGGGCGCTTCAGGCACGCGCAGGACATAATCGGCCTTAGCCACGATCTCATGGTCCCCCTCCGTAGCCAGCGCGATGACGATGCCACCACGGGCTTTGACCTGCTCAATCTGGCTGATCATCTTGTCGTAGACGTGATCGCGCACCGCGATTGCCACGACGGGCATGGCCTCGTCAATCAGCGCGATGGGACCATGCTTCATCTCCCCGGCCGGATAGCCCTCGGCATGGATGTAGGAGATTTCCTTTAACTTAAGCGCCCCTTCCAGAGCGATAGGGTAGTTGATGCCCCGCCCCAGGTACAGTGCGTGCTCCCGATCGTAGAAGCGGTTGGCCAGCACCTCATACTCGTTGCCATGATTAAGAACACGCCCCACCAGATCGGGCAGCCGCGCCAGGTCCTCCACCCGCTTCCATAGCACGTCTTTGCGCAGTGTGCCGCGCAACTCTCCCAGATAACAGCCCAGCAG
>JAOAAG010000193.1 GCA_026418995.1 Anaerolineae bacterium | reverse complement strand
GTATAGTTTCGTGTTTTTCAGCTCCGATGGAGGGGAGCCGCCGCATATTCACGTAAAATGGGAACACCGGATCGCCAAGTTCTGGTTGAACCCGGTGAGGCAGGCAAAAAACCGGGGGTTCGCGGCTCACGAGTTAAACCAGATAGCACGTCTTGTTGTCAAATACGAATCGGTTCTGCTGGAGGCGTGGCATGAGTTCTTTGGAGTTTGAAACCGAGCCACTGGCTGTAGAGGTAGAGGTCACAGAGGATGAGTTGATCGTGAGGCTGGTGGATGGTCGGCGGATGACTGTACCGCTGGTCTGGTATCCACGCCTGTTTTATGCCAGTCCCGAAGAGCGGCAGCATTGGCGACTGCTGGGTAGCGGGTATGCCATAGAATGGCCTGACCTGGATGAACATATCGGGGTGGAAGGGTTGCTGACCGGACGGAAAAGTGGGGAGAGCGAAGAATCCCTTCGGCGATGGCTGGTCTCCCGTCGGACAGCGGTGGTGGTTTGAATGGAGCAGCAAGAGCATACCTGCACGACACTTTACTGAAGACATCGGGATGAGGTCTCTTCTGGGTCTCTTTGTAAAAATTGCCCTGGTTGGTGCGGCTATTTTTCTTTTAGCAATAGCCGCTTTAGTGGGGCTCATTGTGTACTTTGGTCGTCCACTTAGTGACGATCAAGTTCTTAGGGCTCTATTCGGACCCAAATTTCCCGGTTACTCGGCGATCAGGATTTTGGAACGCAGAGGGGAGAGAACCGTTGAGCATCCGAGGGTACTTGTTGTTGAAGTGGTTATGGAGAATTATTCGGGGCAGGTAACTTGCCAGGGCGAGGCGAATTATATTAAAGGGGATCCCTCCTTTTTATCGTTCGGCTGGTACGACTGGGCTTGCACGGGCCATTCAATGCTAGTCGCAGGTGCCAGACAAGCGCTGTTTGAGGATACAGATCAGAGTCCGGCTCATTGCGATGTCTATATTGAAGATATAGCCCTTGTTCTTAAACGCTGGGTAGAGAGCGGCTGGATAGATATAGACCAGATTCGTACTCCCAGTGTGCGGGCACGAGTGAGTTATCTAATAGAGCACGATGTCCCTACGCATAAACCTGCAATGTTGTTTGATGTTTCTACAGCCAGGGTTCATGATCTGGCCCCCGAGTTGCCCGCAGGAGAGAAGTTATCTATCTATGTACTCCGTTGTAATGGGTCGCTGGACGTATTTTTAACAGGCCCAAAATGGTGGGGACAACCGCTGGGCCTGGGGATTGGTGATATAATTCTTCCCACTCCGGTCAAAAGGCCCAGTATACAGCCATAGGTTTGAGGTGGAGGGTATGAATTCGCGTGAGGAGGTTTATGATCCCTGACCCCGCCGTACCCGTCCTCTACCTTGGAGCCACCAGTGATCCGGCTGAATGGCTTCGGCAGCTCCTGAAGCAGTTGCTGGAGGTCCGCCCGGACATCCGGGGAGGGGAACAGCGAACCCATGACCTCTCGGCCCGCCTGGAGGCGGTGCTGGAGGCGATTCCTGATCCGATGTGGCGGGAGCAGTTGAACACTCTGATCCGGGCGGCGGACCTGGAACCGGCAGCCGTAGCCAGCCGGTATCCAGTCGAGATAGATACAGAGGTGCTCTGGCCCGCTGACCGCTATGGACAGGCGGAGACGGAGTGGGCACTGGACCTAGCCCAAGAGAGTCTGGAGACCGGGCGGACATTTATCCGCCGGTGGACAGAGGAGGAACCATCAGTATGACTCAGAAACCCGCTGCACTGGTCATCGGCGCCGGCATCGCCGGCATTCAGGCGGCACTGGACATCGCGGACGCCGGTTTCCCGGTCTACCTGGTGGAGCGGGAGCCGAGCGTGGGCGGGCGTATGGCACAGTTGGACAAGACATTCCCCACGCTGGACTGCTCCTCCTGCATCCTGACCCCTAAAATGGTGGACGTGGGACGTCACCCGCTGGTTAAGCTGATGACCTGGGCGGAGATAGAGCACTGTCAATGGGTCAACGGTCAATTGCCCACCTTTCGGGTGACGTTGAGGCGCAAAGCACGCTACGTGGACGTGACAACCTGCACCGGATGTGGCGATTGCGCCCGCGTCTGTCCGGTGGAGATCCCCAACCGCTTCAATCTGGGGCTGGATACCCATCGGGCGATCTACCGCCTGTTCCCACAGGCTATCCCGGCGGCCTTCGCTATCGAGAAACATGGCCGGGCGCCGTGCCGGGACGCCTGCCCCATCGGCCAGCGAGCCCAGGGCTATATTGCTCTGATCCGGGAAGGGCGCTTCGCTGAGGCTTACCGCACTATCCGGGAGGATAATCCCTTCCCCTCCGTCTGTGGCCGTGTGTGTAATCATCAGTGCGAGGAAGCCTGTACACGGGGCAAGGTGGATCAGCCGGTAAGCATTATGCGGCTGAAGCGGTTCGTTGCCGACTGGGCCCTCTCACACCCAGACGAGGTGCAACTTCCCCGCCCACCCGTGCAGCCAACGGGCAAGCGGGTGGCTATCGTCGGCTCCGGTCCTGCGGGACTTACCTGTGCCCAGGACCTGGCGCTGAAGGGGCATAGCGTGACGGTATTTGAGGCCCTGCCCGTGGCCGGGGGTATGCTGCGCGTCGGTATCCCCTCCTACCGGCTGCCCTATGCACTATTGCAGAAGGAAATTGATGACATCCTCGCCCTGGGTGTGGAACTCAAGCTAAACCACCGGGTGGAGGACGTGGGTACGCTGCTCCAGGATGGCTATGACGCCGTCTTCGTTGCCATTGGAGCGCATCGTGGGATGTGGCTTCCCATCCCAGGCGTAGACCTGCCTCAGGTGTGGTCAGCGCTCGATTTCCTGCGCCAGGTGAGCCTGGGCCAATACCCCGACCTGGCCGGGAAACGGGTGCTGGTGATAGGCGGCGGTGACGTGGCAATGGATGCGGCCTGTACGGCGTTACGCGTGGGAATAGCGAATTGCGAATCGCAGGCTCGCGCGTTGCCGGAGGTGCACATCCTCTACCGGCGCTCCCTGGCCGAGATGCCGGCCCAACCGCTGGAGCGGCAACAGGCCGAAGAAGAGGGGGTCATCTTCGACTTCCTGACCAATCCGGTGGAGATACTGGCAGACGAGCAGGGAAATGTCCGGGCCGTGCGCTGTGTACGGATGGAACTGGGGGAACCGGATGCCAGCGGGCGCCGGGAGGCCCGTCCCATCCCCGGCTCCGAGTTCGAGATGCCCGCCGATGTGGTGATCTTTGCCATCGGCGCGCGGCCGGACCTCAGTTGTCTGCCTGCCGAGGTGAAGCGTACACGCGGCGAAACCATCGTCGTGGACCCGGATACGCTGGCGACGAATATCCCCGGCCTGTTCGCAGGCGGCGACGCCGTGACCGGCATGGCCTTTGTCGTGGACGCCATCGCTGCCGGCCACAGGGCTGCCCGCTCCATTGACGCCTACCTGCGCGGCGAACCCGTCCAGCCGAGGCCCTCTCCCGGCGTTGCTGTGCTGAGCGAGAAAGAGGCGCGGGAGCTAGTGGCAAGCGGCAAAGCCTCTGCCTTGCCGCGTCACGAAGCCCCGGCCGCGCCGCCTGGCGAGCGGGTATGTGACTTCCGCGAGGTCTTCGGCCCGTTTGCGGAGGAACAGGCACGCGCCGAGGCTGCCAGATGCCTGGGTTGCGGCATTTGCTCGGAGTGTAACTGGTGTGTGTATGTCTGCCAGAAGGGGAGCATTGACCACGAGATGCGGGATGAGCTGGTAGAGCTGGATGTGGGCGCCATCATTGTAGCCACCGGTTTCGACCTCATTGACCCGGCCTCTAAGCCGGAGTTCGGCTACGGCCTCTACCCGCAGGTGATGACTGGCCTGGAATTCGAGCGGCTCTCTTCTGCCTCCGGCCCAACAGCGGGCAGGATCATCGTCAATGGCAAGGAGCCCACACACGTCGTGTTTATCAAGTGCGTCGGTTCCCGCGACCCCCACACCGGCGTCCCCTACTGCTCGCGGGTCTGCTGTATGTACACCGCTAAACATGCGCACCTGGTGCGTGATAGACTCCCCAATGCTCACATTACCATCTTCTACATGGATGTGCGCGCTTTCGGCAAGGGATACGAGGAGTTCTATGACCGCGTGAAGCACGAGCGGGTCATCTACCGGCGTGGCGAGCCCGCGGAGGTATACCGCCGTGGGGACAGGCTGGTCGTGCTGGCCGAGGATACTGTCCTGGGCCGGCCCGTCGAGGTCGAGGCCGACCTGGTGGTGCTGGCAACGGCAGTGGTCCCGCGGGTGGATACACCTGCCGTGGCCCAACTGCTGGGGCTTTCCCTCTCGCCCGACGGCTTCTTCCAGGAGGCACATCCTAAGTACCGCCCGGTGGAGACAGCGCGGCCCGGTGTTTTCCTGGCGGGCTGCTGCCAGGGCCCGAAGGATATCCCGGATACTGTCGCTCAGGCAAAGGCCGCGGCCGCCTCAGCGCTGGTGATGCTAAATTTATCACAAAGACACAAAGACGCAAAGTAAAATCTATTTTCCTGATACTTTGGTGCGTTTTCAGGAAGAGAAGCGACAATATGAAAGTAACACGAGAGGCAGGGCTTTCGGAGAAAGATGAGCAGATGGCGCGGGCGATTGTGGATGCGGCGTATGCGGTTCACAGCGCGCTGGGGCCAGGCTTGCTGGAAAGCATCTAT
>JAOAAG010000156.1 GCA_026418995.1 Anaerolineae bacterium | reverse complement strand
TATGTGGTGGTTGCCAGTCAACGGGGATATGGGAGCCTGGCGCGATGGCCTGCCCGATATCCTCTCACGGCTGACTGCTACAGGCTGCTCTTCACCGGCGCGCTTGGCTTTCGGCCTGTGGCGTGCTTCTGGCGCTACCCGCGCCTGGGACCATTGGCCCTGGTGGAAGACCCCGCTATCGGGCTGAGCTTTTCACTGCCTGAGCTGTGCTGGCCGGAAGCTCCTCTCGTACTTCGATTGGGGCGGCTGGACGAGAGCTTCTCCGTGTACGATCGGCCGCTGGCTATAGTATTTAAACGTGCAGGTGATTAGTTGGCAAGCGGCCATTTCTGAGGTACAATGTCAGGTAGAGTGAGATACCAGGCCACAAGGGACGCCGGTGGAAAGGATAGAGCAATGCTCAGCAACCTGACACTTGCTCTGATGCTTCTATTTACGGCCCTCCTCGCCGCCCTCACCCCGGCATGTGCGTCACCCTCTGGCGTTGGCCCGACCGCGCCGCCACCGGACGAGGAGGCTGACATTTTTACTCAGCAAAGGGAGAGCATGGTGATCGAGACGATTGAAAGACGCGGCATCACAGACGAGCGTGTGCTGAAAGCGATGCGCACCGTACCCCGCCATCTCTTCGTGCCTGAGGACCAGCGTGATCATGCTTACGGCGACTATCCTCTCCCCATCGGTTACGGCCAAACCATTTCCCAACCCTATATCGTCGCCCTGATGACCCAGTTGCTTGAGCTGAAAGAGGGGGACAAGGTATTGGAGATCGGTACCGGCTCCGGCTATCAGGCAGCCATCCTGGCGGAGATTCCAGGGGTGGAGGTCTATACCATAGAGATCATCCCCGCGCTGGCCAAAAGCGCCCGCGAGCGGCTGGAGAGCCTGGGGTACACAAGCATTCACTGCAAAGAGGGTGACGGCTACTACGGTTGGCCGGAACATGCCCCCTTTGACGCCATCATCGTCACCGCTGCGCCTGACCATGTCCCGCAGCCCCTGGTGGACCAACTGGCTGAGGGAGGGCGGCTGGTCATTCCGGTGGGGCCTCCAGGCAGCTACCAGACTTTATGGAAGTTTGTGAAGCGGCCGGGTGGAGAGTTGCAGGCTTTCAACATGGGAGGAGTGGCCTTTGTCCCGCTCACCGGCGAGGGGGTTAAGGAGAGCCGCGAGCACGGATGGCCCCTGCCATAACCCACGCTCCCAGGTAAGAGAGCGCGCCCAGCACTAGCACGGCTGAGAACCCCCACGATAGCGCCACCAGTGCAGCCAGGATGGAGGCCACCACCGAGGCTGCTCCATTAGCACCCCATGCCCAGGCCACCAGCTCTGGCCCATGTTCTTTGAGCAGCGTCAGTCCTTTGGGAAAAGGGATGCCCATCAACAGGCCGAGCGGCCCCAGCGCTATCGCTGTGATCATCAGCCGGCCGCTGAGGGGCACACCCAGTGCCATCCTGAACAACGCTGGCAGCCCCAGTGCGTACACCACCACGAGCACGGGTAGGAGCAGCAACACCGGCCGCAGCGGGACTCTGGTCGAGAGCAGACTTCCCAGCCCGGAGAAGAGTAACAACGCAAAGAGCACTGTAGCCATGGCATAGGCCGGGTGCCCTAGAAACAGAATGCAGCGCTGCAGGAACGGAATTTCCACGCACAGATACCCCAGCCCCAGCAGCGTGAAATAACCCAGCGTGGCCCTGGTCGGCCCTCCTGGCCTGAAGCCGATCCTGATCGCGAGCGGCATCACGATCAGCGCTCCTGCTGCCCCCACTGCCAGAACCAGCAATGCCAGCAACACGAAGTAGCCTGCCCCTCCGAAAGGCTGCCAGGTATGTCCGGCCATTGCCAGCACCTGGGGGGCCTGGCGCCACTTGAAGAAATGGCCGAAGAAAGGCCGATCGTCGGTGGGGGGCCTGACATCAAAGGAATAAGCCCGATACCAGGCCTCTCTGTCCTGTGCCTCCAGCAGTTCGGTGACGGCGTAGTAGTCGGACGGCTCCGGCAGCACATTGTAGCGGTTAATGTTCTCGTCGTCGGGGCGGATGCCGGGCAGGTACACCAGGTCAAAGGCCCGCGCAGCGGCGAACGAGCGGATGGTCAGCAGCTCCTCCTCGGTGAAAGCACCCCGGCGCACCATGATGAGCATCTGCTGGTAACTGCGCAACGCCACGAGGCTGCGCCTGGCGTCCCAGCCGCTACGTTCGAGTGCCTCGACAGCCAGCGCGAAGGCCCGCACCGATTCGGAAGGCGGCATCTGCAGCCAGCGGGTCACTACCAGCAAGCCGTCCTCGTCCAGCCGGGATAGGTAATCGGTAAACGCCTCGACGGTGTAGCGATAGTCTTCGGACAGGCTGTAGGCGCCGGAAGTAACGGGGCGGTGGGGCACGGCGAGCGAGAGCACAATTACGTCGAACTGTTCGCGCACCCGACGCGTGTAAGCCCGCCCCTCTTCTATCACCACGCTCACACGTGGATCGCCGTAAAGATGGCCGGCCCATGCTCCCTGTGCCCGCACGGCTTCGACGATGAGCGGGTTATCCTCCACGGCTGTCACGTGGCGCGCACCTTCTGCGAGCGCGACCAGTACATCGAAACCACCGCGCGGCTCCAGAACCAACGCGCGGGCCGCCGGCCGCAGCCGATACGGTAGCACCCCCAGCAGACAATCGGTGAAGTTCGCCCCGGCAAAGCCCGGGGTGATGTGGCTGATGGGACTCAGGTCGTCGCCGTCCACTGTCAGGCCCAGTTGAGGCGGTGGCAGCTCAGGACAGCGAAAGCCTCGCCCGGGCAGGCTGCGGATGGCCTGGGAGCTGACCACATCCACCCGTGAAAAGCCATTCCAGCGCCGAAACACCAGCCTGGCGTCCGGGTACAGGAGAGCATAGCTCAAGCTCTTGTAGGGAGAGAGGCGAATTTCGAGAAAGGCGGGCGGAGCAAGAGCTGTCATAGTCAGGCCCAATACGAGGGTAACCTGGAGCATGCGGAACACGGAATACGTGATGCGTGAGGCGTGATGCGTGAGAGGTGAGGCGTGATGGAAAACTAGAGCGGACAGGGCGCCTGTGGCTGCGCACAGGAGCACGGTCCCCTCGCCACCGACGAGTGAGGGGACAACGACCGCGAGCAGGCATCCGGTCGCTGAGCCGGCCAGATTGGCAGCATAGATGCGCCCGGCCTTCTCGGAGGGCGCGGCCAGTAACAGGCACACGGCCAGGCCACTCCAGAAAAAAGGGCAGGCCATGGCGAGGTAATGCCATGCCAGCACGAGCCACTGCCGCCAATCGTGTGCGATACGAAAAGAGTCGAAGGGGAGGTAAAGCATCAGCAGGTAGGAGCCGAGGGCGGTGAGGACAAAGCCCCAACTGCACCAGACGAGCGCGCGAGCCGCTCCATACTCTCTCTGAGCGAAACGAGGGAGAATACTCAGAAACGTGCCGCTGGCCCCAAAGCCCAGGAGCGCCAGGCTGATGATCATAAAGGCAAAGTGGTAGAACTGGGCAACCGACAATATGCGCGTCAGGCTGATCTCGAAGGTCAGCGTGGCGGCCGAGAGCAGGAACAAACCCAGATAAGCGGACATGCCAGTCACCTCCGGGCATGTTACCCCATACTTCCCGATCCGCAAGTGCACGGCTGTGCGCCCCTACTTACGGCCTTGACCACCTCCGTGGTCTACTGTGCCTGGCATAGCGCGAGCGTTGGTCTGCTATGGGGATAGGGCCGATGGTGTGGATCAACCGTCTTCCGGGCAGACAGTGGCGCGCTTGAGAGAAAACTGGAGCCGGGTGAGGGAGCAGAGTGCGCGCGTTCTGACCAATGGCCGGACTGTGACGGCTGCCTGACACTGGGGGGCAGCCTCTCCAGCAGGGAGAGGCTGCCCCCTGCTATCAGCATTCGCTGTACCCACAGGAATAACAACGGCGGCATCCCTCTGTGTTCACAAAGGCGGCATGGCCGCACTCCGGACAGAGGTCGCCCGTCGGGAAGAGGGCCAGTTGTGCGCCGACATGTTCTTCACATGGCGGCTCCAGCATCCCCAGATGCTCGGCCAGCACCTGAGCGACGCCGTCGGGCAGGCTCTGCACCCGCTCGCGCCCAAAGCCGAGCGGTCGTCCGCCGCCGATGCCCTTCAATTGTCGCACCACCTGGTGGAGGCGTCGTGTGGCCGAGAGGGGCGAGGGGATGCGCAGGATCAGCGAGATCAGCCGTCCGATGGCCTCGGCCACGGCCGCAGTATCCGACCCGGCCTTGCCCACGTTGAGGAAAACCTCGAAAGGCTCGTTTTCTCCGTTGACGTTGACGGTGATATAGGCAGTGCCCAGGGGGGTGGCCATCCGATAGGTCGCTCCCTTCAGACAGTGGGGACGGGGCCGCACAACCATGGTCGGCTTGGGCGCGGGCTGGGCGGGGGGAGGAGCCGCTTGTTTGGCCTGACGTGTGGCCTGCGTCTCCAGCACCGCTTTCTCCCGCGAGCCGGTCACGTAGACGGTCAGCCCTTTGCAACCCAGCTTCCAGGCCATCATAAAGGCACGTGCTACGTCGTCAGGCGTAGCGGTAGCGGGGCAGTTGATGGTTTTGGAAATAGAGGCGTCCACGAATGCCTGGAGTGTCGCCTGCATACGCACGTGCTCCTCAACCGAGATGTCCCCAGCCACAACGAAGGTGTGGCGTATCTCCGGGGGCACCCCCTCGACATCCTGACAGCTCCCGGTCACTGCGACTTGTTGCAGAATGTGCTCGCGGGTGGTTTCGTCCAGATCAGCCTGGTCCAATGCCCGCAGGAAGAGCGGACTGACGTAGCGCAGCTCTCTGTCCTGGCCGTTATCGTTCATATGGCGCACGTAGGCGAGGGCGAAGACCGGCTCGCAGCCATAGGCCTCACAGCCAGCGACCGTCGCTATCGTACCGGTAGGAGCCACGGTTAACTGAGTGGCGTTGCGGATGCCGTAGCGCTTGATACCTGCGATAATTTCCTGCCAATCCAGAGGTGGCCGCCCCCACTTTTTAAGCCGCGTATAGGGGGTGAGAGGAGTGGGCGGTGTCCAGCGCAGATTGCCCGGATCGTAGACGCTGCCTTGAATGGCCGGGAAGGGCCCTCGCTCCTGCGCCAGGCTGATGCTGGTGCGCATCGCGTGGTAGCGAATAAATTCCATAAGCTGGGCGGCCAGCTCTTCGGATTCCTCGCTGCCGTAGCGTATGCCCAGCATATAGAAAAGATCGCCCAGGCCCATGATACCCAGACCAATACGCCGTGTTCTGTGAGCGGCCTCTTTGAGCTGGGGGATGGCCGGAACGTAGGCATTAGCCTCCACCACGTCGTCGAGGAAGCGCACGGCGGACTCAATGGTCTCCCGCAGCGCGTCCCAGTCCACCGCTGCTCGGCCGTTCGCGCCGGTACGGATGTGTTGGGCGAGGTTGATGGAGCCAAGACAGCAGTTCTCGTAGGGAAGGAGGGGTTGCTCACCGCACGGGTTCGTCGCCTCGTACTCGCCCAGGTGTGGACAGGGGTTGTGGCGGTTCATCGTGTCCAGGAAGAGGATGCCTGGCTCTCCGTTGCGATGTGCTCCGGCAACGATCTTGTCGAAAATCTCGCGTGCCCGAACCGTGCGCCACACCGCGCCGTCCTGAGGGTTGATCAGGTCTATAGTGCCGTCCGCTTCCACGGCGCGCATAAAGGCGTCGGTCACCCCCACGGAGATATTAAAGTTGGTAACGGAGTGCTCATCGCTTTTGCAGGTGATGAACTCCTCGATGTCCGGGTGATCCACCCGCAGGACAGCCATATTGGCACCCCGGCGGGTGCCGCCCTGGCTGACAATCTCGCATGCGACGTCGTAGACGCGCATGAAACCTACCGGTCCGGTGGCTTTGCCGCCGCTGGAGCGGACCAGCGCCCCTTTAGGTCGCAGACGGGAGAAGGAGAAGCCGGTGCCGCCGCCAGTCTGGTGGATCAGGGCCATGTTGCGCAGCGTCTGGAAGATGCCGTCCTGGTCGCGCCCCATATCGTCGGAGATGGGGAGGACAAAGCATGCCGCGAGCTGTCCCAGCGGAGTGCCTGCGCCGGTAAAGGTCGGGGAGTTGGGCATAAAGCGCAGGCTAGTTAGCAGCTCGTAGAAGAGTGCTTCCACGGCCTGAACGTTGCCTCCCCACGTCGCTTCGGCAGCAGCGACATTCGAAGCCACACGGTGGAACATCTCCTCAATTGTTTCGCTAGGCCGGCCATCGGGCCCTTTGCGTAAGTAGCGGCGTTCCAGTACGGTGATAGCATTGTCACTCAACTGGATGTTGGTACGCTTGCGCGATACCTTTATGCCTGTTACGCTCTGGTCTTTCATTATCCCTCCATTAGCTGAATTGATTATTCTACACTACGCCCACGTGACCCGCCCCTGGCAGCAGGGGTAGTACCCTCAGCGGCGGCACCCCCTGCCTGTTCTCCCAGCAAGCGATCAATTTCCGCACGGACGGCCTCCAGATCCTCCAAGCCCAGGTAGACAATGGCGTAGCGAATGTATGATACGGGGTCAAGGACCTTCAGCTCCTCGATCGTCTTGTCGCCGACCACCCGGCTGGAGATTTCCGCCTTACCCAACTGACGGATGTAGTTTTCCACCCGGTCTACCAGCCGCTCCAGGTCGTCTGCGGAGATCGGGCGTCTGGCGCAGGCGATGCGGAGGCCGGCCAGCAGTTTTTCACGATTGAATTCCTCACGGCGGCCATCTCGCTTCACTAACAGGGGAGTGGTCAGGATGGCTCGTTCCAGGGTGCTGAAGCGTTCGCCGCAGCTCTGGCACTCGCGTCTCCGGCGTATGCCTTGCGGGCTATGGCCGGTATCAATTACCTTGGTCTGGTCACTACCGCAATATGGACAATGCATAAGTCAAACTCCTGCTGGCATGCGCCATATTTAGGGGTATAGGAAAAGAAAACCCCTATATTTAGGGGTGTAGATTTCCAGGGGCGCACAGATTATACCACAAAACTTTGGGTGCACAAGTTGAATGGTCAGATTCTGAACCGCAAAGGGCGCCAAGGGCGCAAAGGCTTCTAAATTTTCTTGGTGCTCTTTGCGCTCTCTGCGGCTAGATGCGCAGTCTTGCGAGGGGTGGTCAAACTGTTCACTAGGTTGTGGATCACTACACAAATGCTAAACTTGCGACTATTTTGGGTGGGAAAATGGGCGAGAAGTGGGTTTATATTATTAGAGATGGCGAGCGGGAAAAACGTGGCAGAGAGCGGGTGCTCTATCGCCAGCAACCGCGGCCACGTCTGGCCTATGAAGCCGCACTGGCATATTACTGACGGAGGTGCATAATGAGATCCAACCCATCACTTCACTTCATTTTCTTACTCACCTTACTAGCGACGTTACTACCGCCTCTATCGCCGGCGTATGCTGCACCCGGCCAACCCCCTGATGTGCCGGGTGGGCCGCTCCCTCCTGCCATGGCGTCGCCGGCACAAGCTGCCGAGGCAACGCCCGTTCCCCAACCGGAAACGCCCAGGCCATTCCTGGCACGCCTGACCGCCGACGCCGACCCGCAGGCGCTGGCCGAGTTCCTGCGCGAATTGCGCGAACAAGACCAGATCGGCGAGTTTCGGTGGGTAGAGGAATCGCGCGCCTTTCTGATCATGGGCGAGAAGGGATTGGCCTTGGTCATCGCGCGGCCGGAGGTGCACGAGATCCTCGAAGCCACGCCCGAAACGCTGGCTTTGCCGCCCCTGCAGGACGAAACCCCGCCTGAGCAGCCTGAGAGCGGGCAACCGATTACCGAGAGCGCACCGGAAGAGCAGCCTGAGAGCGGGCAACCGATGACCGAGAGCGCGCCAGCAGAGCAACCTGGCCCGAATGAGATGCCCCAGGAACCGGTGCAGGAGCCACAGGACATCTACCTGGTCCAGTTCGTTGCCCCCCAGTCCATCGCTGAGGTGGGGACGGCCTATGAGCGGTTGCGCTTTGAGCTGGACTACTTGTATCAACAGGAGCAGATCGGTACGCACGAGTGGCTGCCCGAAGCCAACGCCGTGCGGGTCGAGATCATCGTCCCGCAAGCGATTGACTTCCTGGAGCGGCTGTCGGATGTGGAGGAGGTGCTGCCCTACACTGAGGAGACGTTGGAACAGGTGCAGGCGGGCTACCGGGCCGCGCTGCGCGCCCTCCACCGCGGTAT
>JAOAAG010000114.1 GCA_026418995.1 Anaerolineae bacterium | reverse complement strand
GGCTCGGAGATGTGTATAAGAGACAGAGGTACGCCTGCCGACCACGATCATGCAGGTAGCCCGGCGGCAAACGCTTGAACGGCTGTTTGAGGCAGCCTATCTTGATAGGGATGTGTGCGCCGGCAGTGAGATGTTCACGCTGTGCTGGCCGGAGGAAAAATCGCGGCCGGCCAGTGAGTTACTGGCCCGTCTGCAGGACACCCGGGGGCGCATTTATTCCGAGAGCCGATTGTACCTGATGCCCAAAGAGGAGCGGGTCAGGTTGGCGATGTCGCTGATCACTCAAGCGGGACCCCATCGCGTGACCCTGATGCCAGGCATCAAGGAATACTACGAGGATCAGGTGCGCGTGCGGCGGCAATTCGATGTCTGGACTCTCGGCCCTGCCCAGTATGCCGAGTCAGCCTACGGCACCTATGGAGAACGATGCCGGGAGGCTCTGCTCTATGCGGCCCGGCGTACTGTGCCCCATCTCTACACCGAGATCGCCAGGATGGCATTGGGATGGTGGTCCAAGATTGAGACCGACGCCATTATGCAGGCGATCGCGTGCGTGAACCAACGTCAGGCTGATAGTCCTCGTCTTCTCATCGGTCTGCTGGGTATGCTATATCGGTTCGGCGACGCCCCTGAGTTCCCGGAATCACTCAGGCAGCCGCTGGAGGAATGCATCCTGGGCTTCAGGTACTGGCACGATGAGCCAGGGGCTGACGCGCTGGATTATACCGCCGAAGGCCAGAGTATCCTGTTCCACACCTGCGAAATCCTGGCCGGCCAGCGCTATCCTGAGCGCATCTTCACCAACAATGGCCAGACCGGTCGCTGGCACCGCGAAAGAGGGGAACGTCTGGCCCTGGATTGGCTGCATACACGGGGGGCCAATGGCTTCGCGGAGTGGGATTCGAGCAGCGTCTTTGCCGATATCCTGCTGGCGCTGTCCCACCTGGTTGACCTGGCAGAGGACGATCAGGTATGGGAAATGGCTACAGTGACTATGGACAAGGTGCTCTTTACGCTGGCCCTCAATTCTTACAAAGGGGTCTTTGGCTCGACCCACGGGCACACGCGCATCACCGATGTAAAGGGCGGAATGGTAGAGCATACGGCAGGCATTACCCGGCTGATGTGGGGCACAGGCATCTGGAACCATCACCTGAGTGGATTCGTGGGCCTGGCTTGCGTGAAGCACTACGAGCTGCCCTCCCTCCTATCTCAGGTCGCCACTGCCCCGGAGGAGTTATGGAACCGTGAGCGGCACCTGGCTGCCGGGGTGCAGCGTGAGGTCAACAAGGTGACCTACCGCACCGCCGACTACATGCTCTGCTCGGCGCAGGACTACCGGCCTGGGGAGCGGGGGCACCGGGAGCATATCTGGCAGGCGACGCTGGGGCCGGCTGCTGTGGTCTTTGTCACCCACCCGGCCTGCTCATCGGAGAGCGATGCCTGGGCACCGAATTTCTGGGTGGGCAACGCCGTCCTGCCGCGCGTCGCCCAGTACAAAGACGTGCTCATCGCCGTCCACAGCTTGCCGGAGGACGACTGGATGGGGTTCACGCATGCCTATTTCCCCACCTATGCCTTTGACGAATACACCCTGCGGGATGGCTGGGCCTTCGCCAGGAAGGGAGAGGGTTACCTGGCACTCACTGCCTCCCAGGGACTCGAGATGGTCGAACGGGGGAACAGCGCCTATCGCGAGCTGCGTTCCTATGGCCGGCATAACATCTGGCTCTGCCACATGGGGCGTGCGGCGCAGGATGGGGAGTTCGCGGCGTTCCAGGATAAGATACTGGCGCTGGAGGTGACCTTCGAGGGCCTCTCGGTGCGCTGTACCACCCTGCGGGGCGATACTCTGTCTTTCGGCTGGGAGGAGCCGCTGCTCCGCAATGGGGAGGAGCAGCCGCTGGCGGGATTCAAGCACTATGAGAATCCCTACTGCACAGCGGAGCTGCCTGCGACGCAGATGGAAATCTGGTGGCAGGATTATCTGATGCGGCTGAACTTCGGCTGAGTGGTCAGCTACGCAGTGAGCTGGGATGCAGGTCACCGGGCCACTACTGTGATATAGCCCACAATCGCCTCTCCCCAGCGTGTGAATACATCCGGGGTAGTCAGCGGGACGCGCTCGAGTGTGCGCGAGTCGTATAATCCCACTCCTATCAGATATGCCCCGGCTGAAAGCTCAGCCGGTAGTTGTAATACGTGTTCGTCAAGAATGTACTCGCCAGGTCTCCAGCGCCAGGTGGGCTCGGTACCGTTGCAAGGGGGGCTGTCGTGCTGGGCTTTGAGGGGGGAGGCCGCAGCCTCACTACTCTCCTCCAGGAGATGCACAAAGACGGTGTAATCGTTGGGAGTAGGCTCTAGAATACCCCACGTCAGTGTGACGGTGAGCGCCTGTCCTGCCCGAACCGTGGTCTCGTGCAGGTATACCCCGTGAAGCAGGACCGGCCGGTACATTATGGGGGTGTGAAGTTCACCTGGTATGTTCGCTTCCGTGCCGGCCGGGACAAAGAAGTGGACGAAGTAAGGGGCACCGTCGCCAAAGAGCGGGTCAACCTGCCGGTAACCGGGTGGGAAAATGGTCCGCAACCGCTCTAGCGAGCGGTGCTCGTACCCCAGCACAACCACATAGTGAACAGGCAGAGTAAGCCGTGACGGATAGACCAGGCAGTGAGCGCCATCAAACGCGCGGGCAGCCCTGTTCGTGCTCAGGGCATAGGAGATCGCCGGTTCCAGCCCGTCTGGGATCGTCACCAGGAGCGTTTCACTCGCGGGGGAGTTGAGGATGGTCTCGGCAGCACGCCATTTCCCCACATCCATGACGGCTGTCAGGGATGGCCAGCGGGCCCAACGTACAAAGTAGTCACGGGATGTCGCCCAGGCGCTGAAGATGAGTACGCTCAACGGCAGCAAGAATGCCAGATGACGCAGACGGGGGAGGCGTGCAGCCGTACAGGTGAGGGTG
>JAOAAG010000392.1 GCA_026418995.1 Anaerolineae bacterium | reverse complement strand
TCGCTCGTCGGCAGCGTCAGATGTGTATAAGAGACAGGCCATAGACAAAGCGAATCCCCTCGATGGTCTCCGCCGCCAGTAGCGTGGCCATGCCGCAGTCAAGCGCCTCACCCAGGTAGGGCACCCACAGCTTTTCGTCCGGCACCGGGTGGAGGAGCTTTTTAGCGTGCTCCAGCGAGAACGTCAGGTCGGCCAGTTTCTCGACCTTGTGATTGAGCATCCCATAGGTGACCGGCAGGTAGTAGGCTGTGTTGGGGAAGGCGACTGGCGTCTCGCCCCCCTTCTCGGCGAGAGCCTTCTGCAACATAGCCTCTGCCTCAGCTACAAGAGCATTAGCACCTCGAATAGCACGTGTTGCGATATACTTTGACATAGCGCTCTCCTTGACTTTTATTTAACCGCAAAGGACGCAGAGGACGCAAAGGGTTTCCATCATCTTTCTTTGCGCTCTTTGCGCCCTTTGCGGTTTACATTGCACCGCAACGAGCGCAAAGATTTCAGAAAGTGGGAGGCGGGACCGTCTTGTCTCTTGCTTCCCCCTCTTGCCTCTGACATTCCTGCCACAGCACTGCGCCTCTAAGAACGACGGCCACCGTAAACTGCCTCTATTCTCTCCTCAAAGGGGAGTTCGAGGATGTAGGACATGCGCCGATCTCCGCTTCTGCCCCACTTTCTCGCATCATACTCAGGCAGGCCCAGCGCGGCTCGCTTCCTGTCAATATGAGCGATGGCCCGCCGGACAATTTCCTCACCGTCCTCGACGAACTCCAGGCGTCCGCCCACCTTCTTTTCCCATCCTTCGCTCATCAGGCGCAACACCTCTTCGCAGCCTGAGACCGGGCCACTGGAGCCGCCCAGGATCACGTAGGCGCCCGAGGCCACGCAATAGGTAGCGATGGCGAGAGCCTTTTCGCTCATCCATTCCGGCGCCATACCGACGGCGGGGATGTCGGAGATGTCCTCGCCCAGGCCGGTTTCACTCGCCATCTGGGAAAGCACGGTGAGGATACGGGAATTGTCCACGCAGGCGCCCATATGTAACACCGGCGGGATGCCGACCGTCTCGCAGACCTCGCGCAGGCCTGGACCGGCCACTTCCAGTGCTGCCTGTGGGGTCATATAGCCCTGTTTGGCGCTGGCGATAGCCCCGCAACCAGTCTCGACCACCAGGATATCATTCTTGAGAAACTCGGTCACCACATACTGGTGCAGCGAGTCGTGGCACACACGGGGGTTGTTGCAGCCGATATTGGCAACCACGCCCCGGATGCGCCCGGCGATGATAGCATCGTTGAGGGGACGCAGGGAGCCCCGATAGACGCCGCCCAGCGCATAATCAATGTACTCGTGGGAGAAGCCGGGTATCAGTTGGCTCCGGATGTCCGGGATGTGCGTCTCCCCACGCAGCGGGAAGCGGTCTATTGCCCGGCGTACAATCTCCCTGGCGATCTCCAGCGCTCGCCGCTCATCAAACTGGATATGCGTGGCCCCGACGACCCGGGCCTTGGGCGAGGTGGTGATGACTTCGGTGTGGAAGCGCTGTGCGATGGGCACCAATCCCTCGAAAATGCACTGTACGTCTACTACTATGGCCTCGACCGCGCCGGTGAGAATGGCCAGCTCCTGCATCAGGAAATTGCCGGCCAGCGGGACGCCCTCGCGCATCAGCGTCTCGTTGGCCGTGCAGCAGATGCCGGCCAGTTGAATCCCCTGGGCTCCTTTGCTCTTCGCGTACTCGATCAGCGCCGGATCCTGTGACGCTGCCACGATCATCTCCGAGAGTGTCGGCTCGTGACCGTGGATAATGATGTTCACCTTGTCCTTGCTCAGCACGCCCAGGTTGGCCTGCGAATAGACCGGCGCGGGTGTGCCGAACAGGATGTCGGTCAGGTCGGTGGCCAGCATGGAGCCACCCCAGCCGTCAGCCAGAGCGCAGCGCATTGCCTGGTCGAGTATATGGTCGGGGTCCTGGTCGTTGCCGATGTTCGTGCGATGAAGCAGTTCGACCACTTCCCGGTCAATGCCGCGAGGTGCGATGCCCAGTTCATGCCAGATACGCTGGCGCTTGATCGGCGCGCGTTTCAGGTAGAGCAACGTGCCGTGTGTTCTGCCGAACTCTTTCAAGGCGGCTAGTGCCACATCTCGCGCCACTTCACCGAGGGGCCGCGTTGCCCCCGTCTCGTCGCGTGTTGGTACCTCCAGGTAACCGGCCACTTCGGCCAGCTTAAACGGATCGCTCACACCGTAGTCAGGCGCATGTCCCTCAGCCGCTTCCAGCAGGGTGTAGGCGAGGTCGCGGCCATGGTCCGAGTGAGCAGCCGCACCGGCCGCCACTGACCGGGCGAAATTGCGCGCTGCAATAGTACTGATGGTGGCCCCGCAGACGCCGCGCTCGACAGTGCCGACCAGCCGGCATGGTCCCATCGCACAGTGTTTACAACAGAGCCCCTGACTTCCGATATTGCAGGGGACAATGGCATCGGCGCGGGCAAATGCCGTTTCCGCTTCAAGTTCGCAAGCCAGTTCCAGAATAGCCACTGCCGCCGGATCGCGGCTGGTCTCTTCTGGGGTACGTCCCTTCTTCTTAGCCATATCCTTCGCTCCTAAACTGGTATACAAGGATACAGGGATACAAGGATACAAGGATACAAGGATGCTAAGGATACAAGTGGAACAGATAAAGGTACGGCAATAGGCTCCTTGCTCCTTGTTTCCTTGTCTACTTGTATCCTAAACTAATACTTCCTGAACTCACCTGACATCTCGATGTCGGCCCGGTTGGTCTTGGTCATGCGAAAGCCCAGGACGTTCCACTGGGGATCGCGTCTCAGCCTGGTGGGCTGGACCAGCACGGGCGTCTCACCTTCGCCTACGGGATAGCCAGCTTCGGCCAGCGCTTTTTCAATAGCAGCCTGGTCTATCCTTTCCTCATCATACGTGACAAGCACCTTTTTCCACGCCGAACTGGCGTAGACATCCTCGACCCCTTCCAACTTATCCAGCGCATCACGTACCTTAAGGACATGATGATCCGCCCAGAGGAGGGGCACATCCAGAACAGTTTTTTTCATAGCTACGCTCCTTTAGTTACGCACCTGCGTATGGCGTGTTGCGTGGTGCGTGTTGCGTATTCCGTACTCCGTTGGCGCAACACGGAATACGCAACACGGAATACGCAACACGAAGTACGCAACACGGAATACTAGAACAACCCCTTTACCTTACCCGTCTCCAGGTCAATGTCCACATCCACGAAAGCCGGGCGGCTGGGGAGGCCGGGCATCGTACGCATCGCGCCGCAGAGCGGGTAGAGGAAACCGGCCCCGACACTGGCGCGGATGTCACGGATGGGGAGCCGCCAGCCACGCGGTGCACCCTTCAGCTTCGGGTCGTGGCTGAAGGAGAGATGTGTCTTGGCCATACAGAGCGGCAGTTTGTCGTAGCCCGCGGCAGTGTACATCTCAATCTTCTCTTTGATGGAGAACTCCAGCGGATAGAGGAAGCGGAAGTTGCTGGGCTGCTCGCAGGCGCGAACCACCGCTTCGGCGAGCGCGGCACCGCCCTCACCGCCCTTCGCCCACACCTCGCTCACCGCACAGTCGAAGGCACCGGCCTTCAGTGCCGCCTCTCGCACCACGCCGATCTCCCGGTCTGTATCCGTCTTGAAGCGGTTGACGGCGACGACCACCGGGATGCCGAATTTCTGGACATTTTCCACGTGCTGGATCAGGTTGGGGAGGCCTTTCTCCAGAAGCTCCAGGTTCTCCTCGGTATAGGCGGAATGGAGCGGCCGGCCGGGAATCACCTCGGGGCCGCCACCGTGCATCTTAAGCGCACGGATGGAGGAGACCAGGACGACGCAGTTGGGGATGAGGCCGGAGTAGCGGCACTTGATGTTGAAGAACTTCTCCATACCGCAGTCGGCGCCGAAGCCAGACTCGGTGACCACGAAGCCATCCGGACCTACCAGCTTGAGCGCAATCTGGTCGGCGATGATCGAAGAATTGCCATGGGCGATGTTAGCGAAGGGGCCGGCATGGATCAGCGCAGGGGTGCCCTCCAGCGTCTGCATCAGCGTGGGCATCAACGCGTCCTTCATCAGGACGGTCATCGCGCCAGCAACCTTCAGGTCCTCGGCGGTCAGCGGACGCCCATCCTTGCTGAAACCCCAGACGATGCGGCCTAGCCGCTCCCGCAGGTCGGCCAACGCTCGGTAGCCGTCCACCAGCGCCAAGATGGCCATGATCTCGGAGGCGACGGTGATATCGTAGCCGGTGATACGCGGCACACCATCAGTGCCATGAGGCAGTTGGGCTACTATCTCGCGCAACGTGCCGGCCCCTTCCGGCAGTGGCTTATCGGCCTGTCCGGCCTGCAGACCGATGACCACGTTACGCAGCGCCCGGTCGCTCATATCCACTACCCGGTTCCAAAGGATAGAGTTGGGGTCAATATTCAGGCGTGGAATTTCCGGGCAGAACTTCGCCAGGTGCTCGTCGGTCATCTCCATCTCGTGGAGGATACGCGCATCAATAGCCGCCGCCAGCAGGTTGTGGGCTACTCCTACCGCATGGATGTCGCCGGTCAGGTGGAGATTGAAGTCCTCCATCGGCACGACCTGAGAGTAGCCGCCGCCAGCCGCCCCGCCTTTGATGCCGAAGGTGGGGCCCATAGAGGGCTGGCGAATGCAGGTGATGACCTTCTTGCCGATGTAGGCCAGCCCCAGGCTGGTGCCGATCGTGGTGACGGTCTTCCCCTCCCCCAGTGGGGTCGGTGTGATGGCCGTCACGTCCACATACTTGCCGTCGGGTCGGTCCTTCAGCCGGTGCAGGACGTCCACGTGGACCTTGGCCTTCCACTTGCCGTACAGGTCCAGGTCATCCTCACTGAGGCCGACACTCTCGGCAACCTCGACGATGGGCAACAATTCAGCCATCTGAGCGATTTCAATGTCACTGGGCACGGGAGTAACTCTCTTGACAGGCATCTTTACCTCCTTCAGAAGATTGTGTGATGCAGACGCTGGTGACTACAACCTTTAGTCCAATGCTGGCTCTCTGGATCAGACCATCTCTTCAGATGAGCTGCATTCTCTGATACGTTGACTGTGCTGCGGCTCCGGCCTGTACGTCTTTATCTTCACCAGATGAATCGTAACGCCGACGGCAATGCCCAACAGCAACAGGCGCAGCCACCACAGTGAAACCGCCAGCCATGCCGTCGCCCCGATCGTTAGCCACAACAGCAGGATGGTAAGTACCTTCTCAACGAGCGGTATGCCTCTGCCTTCTCGATAGTTCCTGATGTACGCTCCGCACCAGCGGTTGGTCATCAGCCAGTGGTAGAACCGCCTGGAGCTACGCCCATAACAGATGGCAGCGAGCAGCAGAAAAGGCGTCGTCGGCAACACCGGCAGGAACATGCCCAGTATACCCAACGCTACAAACAACGTGCCGAGAGCGATCAGTAGAATCCTTGTAGTTTCTTTCACCTGGCTATTTCAACCGCTCCACATACGGCATTCTTGCTTCCCGCAGGATGACGGCCACCAGGTCATGGGCGATATTGTGCCCTCTCATCTTCCATGAGCCGGTTTCGGCCGGAGAGCAACCCTTCAGCCGTTTTTATCTCAGCTACCAGGTGGTCAGTCTGGGCCAGGAAGGGGGCTATGGCCGCCTCGACCGCCCGGCGCATAAACTCGCCTGAGATGTGGATCAATGGCTCACCCAGGCTTGGGTCCACCCGCATGGTTGCCAGACATGGATAGTGGTGATGCAGCATCCCTGCCCGGTAGACGGCCTCCCGCAATTCCACTCCAACCAGTTGCCGGGCCGCATAGCGGGCGCACCCGCAGGCCGTATCGCGCTTCACTTCCACTCTGGAGACATGCCGATTATCAGCTTCGATCTGGAAAACCGGGCGACCGAAATAGCGGGCGAATTCACCAATCCAGGGATCGTCGAAGGTCAGTTCATACTGGCGCACATTGCAGGCGCGCTCGGCCAGGGAACAGAAGGGCTTGGGGAAAATTGCCTTTACCCCCATCTTCGCCAGTTGGTCCTGCAACTGACGTGCCAGCCCATCCGGGAGCCAGGAGGCATTATCAATCGGGGCGATGACAGCCCGCGCCCCGGTACGCTCCACGATGGCAGGGAGCAGTTGTGCTACGGCACTGCTTTCCCCCAGGGAGAGCACCAATTCCGACGCCGGCAGATGGGCAGGAATATAACTCGACGGATCGTCTACCACTGGAGGGAGCTCAGCAGGAGCGCGCCACCCATTCACCACCCAGGTCGCAGGGGCAAAACGGCGCACGTTATCCAGAATGCGCTGGCCGTAACTACCCTGCAACAAAACAAAAAGCCGCAACTCCTGAGGGCTGCGGCCATACCAATCCATAGGACCTTTGACGGCTTCAAGGAGGTCCTCTACGCGGCGGCCCTGCTTTAGCTCCTGGTAATAGGTGTGAATACAGTTATCCTCCAGCGAGAGAGCTACCACCCTGCCGGCAGGCAGCAATTCCAGTAACTGGGCCACCAGGAGGCTCTGTTCATCCCCTCGTGCCTCCACCACAATGACATCTGGGGAGGCTGCACGCACCTGCTCCAGCACCTCGGGAACACAGAGCATCCCTTCACCAGCAGGCGACACCACACCCACCACCTCGATACCGGGTTGACCGGAAAGGAGGCTCTGAACACCCTGGGCAAAAAGAGGACGGCAGGCAAGAATAAATACGTGGGCCATTTAACTGACTACCGGTCAGTAAACTGACCCAATTATACTCCCATTCCACAGGGTTGTCCATAGCCCTAAAGAGCTATACCGACCAGCTCAGTAGCTCCTTAGAACCGGTCATTAACGCCAGTCCCGGCGCTATGACTACTGGAGGGAAGGCAGATCAGCCCGTGGGTGATGGCATAGGCAGCCGCCTGGGCACGGTTCCTGACTCCCAGCTTGGACAGGATGCTGCGGATATGGTTCTTTACGGTATTCAGCGCGATGCCCAGTTCCTCCGCAATGCGCCGGTTGGAGCAACCCTCGACGACCAGTGCCAGCACCTCGCACTCTCTGGCGGAAAGCACAGCCGCAGCGGCGGGCTGAACGATCGGCTGGCTGCGCTGGGCCAGTTGCCGAAACAACTTGACGGTCATTTTCTGCGAGATAGGCGCTTCCCCCGCTGCCAGACCACGCAGATGTTGGAAGAGTGCCTCCGGTAAGATGTCCTTGAGCAAATAGCCATCCGCCCCATAGCGCACGGCCGTGACCAGGTCTTGCTCATCCTCCGAGACCGTCAGGACCACCACACGTACCTCGGGCATTGTGGCCTTGATGCGCCGGGTAGCCTCCAGCCCGTCACAATTGGGCATACGGATGTCCATCAGCACCACGTCCGGGCGCAGCGTCTGCGCCTGGGTAACCGCCTCGTAGCCATCTGCTGCCTCGCCGACAACCTCAAAGTCAGGCTGAGCGTCGAGTAGCCTGGCCAGCCCTTTGCGAAACAGCAAATGGTCATCTACCAGCAAAATACGGAGCGGGCTCATCGCAACTACCATCGTCAGGGAAAGCGACCTGCGGAGATTATATCACGGCCCATCTTCGTTGCAAGACGCTGTCTCGTGTGGAACATCACCAGGCCCGGATTGCGGCAGGTGTTGACCTGCTTCCTGAACAGGCACCGCGAGCCTCGCTTGTCAAAAAGCTGGTTCTGGTGGACAATTAACGATCGGAAGGGCCTGATGACCACGAAAGTGTACGACGTGATTATTATCGGTGCAGGAAGCGTCGGGTTGCCGGCTGCCTTCTTCCTGGCCAGTGCTGGGCTGAAACCGCTGGTCATTGACCAGTTCGCCAGCCCCGGCCAGGGCTCAAACAAGGCTGCTATTGGCGGTATCCGTGCCACCCATTCTACTCCTGCCAAAATCCGTCTTTGTCTGAAGTCCATCGCCATCTTCTCCACCTGGCGAGAGGTATACGGCGATAACATCGAATGGCATCAGGGGGGGTACTCCTTTGTGGCCTACCGGGGGCGAGAGGAGCGCGTCCTGAAAGATTTGTTGAAGATCCAGCATTCTTACGGCCTGAACATCAACTGGCTGGATCGAGACGAACTCCTGGAAGTGATCCCCGATCTCAATCGGGAGGGGCTGCTGGGGGGTACCTACTCACCTGGAGACGGCTCGGCTTCCCCATTGCTCAGCGCCCACGCTTTCTACACACGCGCACGCGAGCGTGGGGCGGAGTTTCGCTTCCGCGAGCGGGTGACCGGCATCATTCGCCGCCGGGGAAAAGTGGTGGGCGTGCGCACCGATCAGGGAGGTTATGCCACGGAAACAGTGATTAACGCCGCCGGTCCTTGGGCGCGTCAGATCGCTCTGATGGTCGGCGTGGACCTGCCGGTAGTCCCCGATAGTCACGAGGCCGGCATCACTGAGCCAGTGGCCCGCTTCCTGGAACCAATGGTTGTGGACATTCGACCGGCCGAGGGCTCCAAGAATTATTACTTCTACCAGCATAGACCCGGCCCCATTGTCTTCTGTATTACCCCTGAGCCGCCCATCGTTGGTACGGACAGACGGGAGACCTCTGTTTTCCTGCCCATGATTGCGCGGCGTATGGTGGAGCTGATGCCCAGGCTGGCTACCATCAGGGTGCGCCGCACGTGGCGTGGCCTCTACCCGATGACGCCGGACGGCTCTCCGATTGTAGGACACCTGCGCGAAGTCGAGGGATACATCGTGGCTGTGGGCATGTGTGGACAGGGGTATATGCTGGGCCCGGGCGTGGGCGCTCTGCTGGCCCGTCTGGTGGAGGGCAGCCTGACCCCGGAGGACAAGGAGGTGCTGGAAGAGCTGACGCCCTACCGGCAGTTTGGAGGAGAGGAAAAGCTGAAGTAGGGACTGTTGGTGTGGAAGAAGCCATGGTCTCGCCTAGGCATCGCAACCTTTTAGCACGGCTGTACCTCTGGGCTGCGGAGCGGCTTTACAATGAGCTGGCATGGGCCTATGACCTGGTGAGTTGGCTGGTCAGCCTGGGACATTGGGCGGAATGGCGGCGGGCCGCGCTGGAGCATATCAATGGCAGGCGTGTGCTCGAGATAGGGTTCGGCACGGGCGAGTTGTTGTTAGAAGCGGCAAGCCTCGGGCTGGAGATATACGGCCTGGAGCGATCGGCGGCTATGCACCGGGTGGCCGCCCGCAAATTGGCCCGGCGAGGAATCCGCGTGCCCCGGGTGCGTGCCCTGGCCCAGGCCATGCCATTCGCCAGCGGATGTTTCGACACCATCATCTCGACCTTTCCCGCCCCCTACATACTCGACCCGGCAACTGCGCGGGAAGTAGCCCGGTTGCTGCGCCCGCCCGGCCCCACCGAAAGCACAGGGGGGCGCTTTATTATCGTGGGGCTTTGGGTGGAGGTCCAACATCCCCTCCTGCGCTGGCTTGTGCGGCTGGTGTTCGGTGGTGCAGGGGATGGTAACTCGGAGCAGCGTGCGCTGGCATTCTACGAGCACCTCGCGCCCTGCACCAGCTTCCAGATGCGAGTGGTCGCCGCAGGAGGGAAACAGGTGAGCCTCCCCACACTGGTACTGGATAAGCAAGCAGCCGGAAGTTCGCTGCGCCTTCCGTAGCTCGCTACCGGGCATCCCGGAGCCCCGGCGAGTGGTTGTAGAGGTCCGGGATACCTTGGGTTTATTCCACTGTTTCTCCTTAGGTAGAGTCGTCAGACACTAGTTTGGAAAATCGGCTGAAATGTCACCCTGGCGTGAAGTATTCTACCCCCCATATCTGGGGAATTCAACAGTGCCAATCCCGACAGGTATCCCTTTTCGCAGGTTCTCCATGCCTAACCTTAAAAATCGCTCGTTTTTAAGATTCCAGGCCGTCCTGACGATTGCCTCAGAGCCATTTTCTGGTACAATGAGGTCACTCCAGGGGCGGGGGCAACGACAGAGGGGAGATGAGGCTTCCCCCCAGCGGGTCGGCGACCCCCGACAATTTCGGTAGAGCCGCTATCCCCTCTCACCCACAACAGGTATTGTCCAACAATATCCAGGTATTGTCCAACAATATCCCGCGCACTCATTTGTAACCATGGTGAAACCTGAGCAAATCTGGCCTGCTGTGCTTGGTGAACTCCAACTGCAGATGACGCAAGGGACATTCGACACCTGGCTGCGCGACACCAGGCTGTTGAAATGTGAAGATGACACTTACGTCATTGGTGTCCGCAATGGATATGCCAAGGATTGGTTAGAAAGCAAGTTGCTTGGCGTGATCAAACGCACCCTCGTCCGCATGGTAGGCAGAACCGTCGAGGTGAAGTTTGTCGTGTGGAACGGGGAGGACACCAGGCCAGGCGATGCTCCCTTGCTCAGTCTGCTCGACACGACGCCTCCGCCGCCATCGGCAAAGCGTTCTCGCCCCTCAGGGGCGCAAGCGTCCAATCTGAACCCCCGTTATGTGTTCGACAACTTCGTGGTAGGGCCGACCAATCGCCTGGCCCATGCAGCTTCGTTAGCCGTGGCAGAGAGCCCCGCCGGCGCCTACAATCCGCTGTTCATTTACGGGGGGGTTGGGTTGGGCAAGACGCATCTGCTGAACGCGATCGGAAATAAGTGTTGGGGGCGTGGGCTGCAGGTGCTTTACACCTCTTCTGAGAAATTCATGAATGACCTGATCGAGGCGATTCGTTCCCACACTACCGACGCGTTCCGCGAGAAGTACCGGACGGTGGATATCTTGCTGGTGGATGATATCCAATTTATCGCTGGCAAGGAAAGCACTCAGGAGGAGTTTTTCCACACTTTCAATGCTTTGCATGGCAACGGCAAGCAGATTGTCCTGTCCTCAGATCGGCCCCCCAAGGCTATGGGGACCCTTGAGGAACGGCTGCGCTCACGTTTCGAGTGGGGACTGATTGCGGACATTCAACCTCCCGACTGGGAGACCCGGATCGCTATTCTCCGCTCCAAGGCAGAGGCATACGGCGTTACTGTGCCCGATGAGGTGCTCTCGCTTGTTGCCAGCCAGATACAGAGCAATATCCGTGAGCTCGAAGGGGCGCTCAACAAGATCGTGGCTGTCTCCAGGCTAACCGGCGAGTCTCCGACGCTTGAGATGGCTCGGGCTGCCCTGAGCAGTCTGATTCCCCACCAGAATAAAGTCACTCCTGAGCAGATCATCAATGAGGTGGCCAGGTACTTTGGCATAGAAGAAGCTGCGCTGCGGGGGCCGGGGCGCAGTCAGGCGATAGCACGCCCCAGGCAGATCGCTATGTACCTGATCCGCGAGGAGACCGGGGAGTCGTTACCTCAGATCGGAGAGCTGTTAGGGGGCCGGGACCATACCACTGTGCTCCACGGGTGCGAACGTATCGCCAGCCTTATCGAAGAGGACCCGGACCTCCGCCGTGAGGTCCTCTCCATACGCCAGCGGCTCTACCAGAACGGGAAGTAGCCGATTATTATCTCAAGCAACCCGCGTGCAGGTGGCCTGGGACGCCTGTGAGGTTGTCCTCTGGTTCCTCTAGCCTGGTGAAAATGTTGCCCAGGCGGCGAACGGACCATCCCGGGCTTGCTATGAGGTGCTCACCCAGCAAGGAAGGACGCCGCACTTGTCTCATTTTCCTCATTTTCGTAGCGCTTTACGCTCTCAGCGCGGGGTCCTCTCTGGGACGTCACTCGCTTGCTCCTCACTTTGTCTACCTGGCAGAGGCATTCCTGCGCGGACGGCTTGACCTCGTCCACGTTCTCTCCCCTCCATACGATTTGACCCCTTTCGCAGGCCGCTGGTACGTCTCGTTTCCCCCGCTTCCAGCGCTCCTTCTGGTGCCGTCAGTGGCCCTTTTCGGCCTGGGTGTCTCCGATATCGCGTTCAGCGTAGTGGTCGGCGCCCTTGATGTCGCACTGTTTTACCGGGCGCTGAGATACTTGCTGCCGGCTGAGTCGAAGTGGCGTCTCTGGCTGTGTGTGCTTCTGGGGGCGGGAACGCCTTTGTGGTACTGTGCGGCGCTGGGTTCCGTATGGTACACCTGTCTCTTATACACATCT
>JAOAAG010000066.1 GCA_026418995.1 Anaerolineae bacterium | reverse complement strand
GGGCAGCCGCAAGGGGGACGACCGCGAGGGGGGCGACCGCAAGGGGGGCGACCGTGAGGAAGGCGACCGCAAGGGGAGCGACCGCGAGGGGGGCGACCGTGAAGAGGGCGACCGCAAGGGGGGCGACCGTGAGGAAGGCGACCGCAAGGGGGACGACCGCAAGGGGGGCGACCGCAAGGGGGGCGACCGCAAGGGGGGCGACCGCAAGGGTCGCCCCTAGGGATGGTTTCTGGTGTGTGGGTTGTTGATTTCCACGGTGATGATCACCCCTCTCTCGCGCCCCCTGTGGGACTGTTTGCCATTCCTATCGGTAGTCCAATTCCCGTGGCGCTTTCTCTCCGTACAGGCGCTGTTTACAGCGGCGGTGACGGGGGAGATTGCGTGTTGCGTATGGCGTGTTGCGTGCTGCGAGTCGCGCATCGCGAGCCGTGCGCTGGTGATCCTTATAGCTCTGTTGCTTGCCGCTTCCACGCTGGTCTCATTGCATCCTGAGCGATTGTACATTGACGCTGATGAGGTGACTGAGGCACGGCTCCGGTTGTACGAGTTGTTCACCGGCAACATTGGCACCACAATCCGCTATGAGTGGCTGCCGCATACGGCCAATCCGCGTCCTTTCACCTCCGACGCGCTGATTGAGCCCAACGTGCCTATGCGCGCGATACCCCTGGACGGAGCGAGAGTGGGGGCTGAGCTTGTAGGGTTTAAACCCACGGCGCAATTATGGATTGGGGGAGGCGAGGGTGGCAACATCGCCTTCCCGCTTCTCTACTGGCCCGGTTGGAGCGCGACAGTAGATGGTGTTCCAGCAGATGTATGGCCTGTGGAGGGCTCTGGCTACCTGGCACTCTACATCCCACCGGGTGAGTATCACTCTATCATCCTGCGCCTGAACCGTACACCGGTGCGCATGCTCGCAGAGGCGGTGTCACTGGCGGCGGCCCTGGCGCTTTTAGTGATCATCGTTCTCAGGGGAGCACGTGTACCCGTCAAGTCTGTAACTAGATGCGCCATTCGCCAGTTGCCATTGGTCATTGGTTCATTGGTTGTTGTTTCATTGTTCATTCTGTGTCAGCCAGATAGCAACTACGCGAGTGATGCAGACCTCACGATGGATTTCCACCGGATGCCATACCTGCATCACAATCCTGAGGGCGTGGATTTTGGGGCAGCGCGGCTGGCCGGGTATGAGTTTTCGACGGAAACCCTGGCTCCCGGCGATACGCTCACCGTCACACTGGACTGGGTGGACGTGACCGAAGCGGCTACCGTGACTCTCCGCCTTGTGTCTCCTGCGGCCATCCGCTACGACGTCGAACCCGTGGCCGAGATCACTGCCCCTGTGTCTCCGCGCCTCCGCGCCTCCCTCTCCCTGCCAGCGGATGCCCCGCGCGGTGTGTACCTGGTGCAGGTGGAGGGTCAGGGCGCGACCGAATACCTGCGTCCGGTGCGTGTCCCTCATGGCCCCTCGCTCCCCAGCGACGCCCCGGTGCTTGCCTGTTTCGGGCCTGCGATTCGCCTGCACTCCGTTGCGGTCACTCAACCCACGCCCGACCGGCTGGCCGTGAAGCTGTCCTGGTCGGCGGCGCAGCCCATCGCGGCCAACTATGGCATTTCCCTGCGGCTGCTGGATTCCGCTGGACAGACGCGCGTCCAGTTCGACACCCAGCCCGGCTACGGCTTCCTGCCCACCAGCCTGTGGCGACCCGGCGAACTCATCGGCGACCGCTATCTGCTTGCCCTGCCGGACGACCTCGCCCCTGGCGATGGCTGCCGCCTGCAAATCGTGCTCTACCAGGTGGCGACGCTTACCCCGCTGGGACAGGCGACGAGCGGCGATTTTACACTGCCGCTGGAGGAGCCCTTTGAGGCACAACCCGCGCCGCGCAGATTTACGCTGCCGCGCCTGGAGCATCCCCTGGGTGTGGATTTTGGCGGACAGGTGCGGCTGGCTGGGTACGACCTGGAGCAGGATCATGCTTTGCACTTAACCCTGTGGTGGCAGGCGTTGCAGGATCCTGTCGGTGATTACACCGTGTTTGTGCACCTGTTCGATCCGGCGACCGAAGCCATTGTTGCCCAGCACGACGCAATGCCGCGCAGCGGCGCCTATCCTACCTCGTGGTGGCAAGCTGGCGAGGTCGTGAGCGAGACGGTGAAGTTACCGCTGAGTGGAGTGCCCCCGGGGACTTATCGCCTGGCGGTGGGGCTATACACACCCGAAGGGCGTTTGCCGGCCCTCGACCCCGGCGGTGGGCGAATAGCCGACGATCGAGCGGTGCTGCCCGATAGGGTAGCGGTAGAGGAGTAATATGCCACCTGTTGAACGCCAAGGACAGGTTGACCTCCAGCGGTGGCAACAGGCCATGCTGGAATCTCTGGAACAGGGCGGACCAGTGTGTCAGCACGCCGCACAATATATCCGCGAGCGCAATGTCAGGATAGGCTTTGCCCGACAGAGTACAGGGGCAAGGTGGACATTGAGTGGCAAGATCGAATTGAATCCTCGATACTACCCGCCTGAAGCCGGTCCCGTAAATCCTTACCTGCTCGGTGCCATCGTCCACGAAGCTACGCACCTGGAGCAGGGTATCGCGCTGGCATTGACGGTCTGGGGGGAGGTTGGCGGGTGGAGGGCAGACTACAGGGCGGTGGCTGAGTTACACGCCCCGATTCAGAACGTCCACTGGCAGACTGTAGCCGCGACCCCGGAGCCTCCCACGGACGACGATCTGCGGCGGGCGCGGCGCGCAATGCTGGCGATGGCCGGCTGGCGTTACCTCGTCTGGCTTTTGCCCCTGCGGCCTAATTGGTGGACACGCCTGCTCGCGTGGATGGCAGGCCTTTTCTCAGGGAAAGGGAAACGTGCGTAAGTACCCGTCGCCAGCTATTCTGCTCCTCCTCTGCTTCTTTGCCCAGGCGATGATACACGCACGCACCGCCGCGCTCACCTTTGACGAGGGTCCGCATCTGGCCGTTGGCTACGCGACGTTGCGCACCGGCGACCTGCGTCTACAACCGGTACACATCCATCCGCCCCTGGCGAACGTCCTGGCCGCCGCCCCCTTGCTTCTCCAGCACGACTTGCCTGACCCGCGTACTGTGGGTGGGTGGGAAATCGCCAGCCTCTCGGCGGTCACCGATGAGGTGGTGTGGCGATATCCTCACCCCGAACGGATCGCACTGGCAGGGCGCTTCCCGATTGTTCTGATGACGCTGCTTCTTGGCGCGATTGTCTTCCGCTGGGCGTGCGATCTGTTCGGCCCGCGTGCCGGCCTTCTGGCGCTGGCGCTGTGTGCCTTTGACCCGAACATCATTGCCCACGGCTCGCTCGTCACCACTGATATGGCGGTGGTGTTGTGGGGAACGTTAGCGCTGTTTCTGACCTGGCGGTATTTGCGTGGTAACCGTGTAGGGGCAGGGCTTGCCCCTGCCCAGGGGGCAGGGCTTGCCCCTGCTCAGAGGACAGGGCTTGCCCCTGCTCAGTACGTAATAG
>JAOAAG010000011.1 GCA_026418995.1 Anaerolineae bacterium | reverse complement strand
CTTTTCTCTCGGACGGGAACAGGCTCTTGCCCTCCTGGAGGAGGTCCTGAGCGCGATCCGGGGGATAAAGGGGATCCACTGCTGCGCCAATGCTGACTGGTCGCTCCTGATGGAGAGTTCGGTGGACATTCTCAGCCTGGATGCCTACAGATATGCCGGGAACCTGGCCCTCTATCCGGAGGAAGTGCACGCCTTTCTAGAACGGGGCGGGATGATCGCCTGGGGCATTGTCCCCACCAGCAAGGATGCCTGGAAAGAGACAGCGGAGAGCCTGGTGGAACGGCTCCACGCAGCGATGGGCCTGCTGGTGCGCAAAGGGATTCCCCTTGAGCAAATCGTTGCTGCATCCCTCATCGCTCCCGCCTGCGGGACGGGAACTCTGAGCCCGGACCTGGCGGAGCGGGTCTTCCCGCTGACGGCGGAGGTATCGGCAGAGATGCACCGCCGGTACGGAGGATGAAGCATGGACGATCTGCTATGCGCCCTGCGCCTGGGCCTGCAGGACGCCGTCCGACGGCATCCGGCGGAGGTGCTCCTCTTCTCCGGCGGGCTGGATACCTCCGTCCTGGCGGCCCTTGCCCTTTCCCTCCCTCTGCTCCACGTCTGCCTGGAAGATGGCGGAGAAGACCTCCGCTACGCTGAAGCGGTCGCCCGACACCTGGGCCGGGAACTGGTCGTCCGGCGAGTCTCCGTGGAAGAGGCGCTGGACGCGCTGCCGGAGGTCATCCGCCTCCGACGGACGTTTGACCCCGCGCTGCCCAACGACCTGGCCCTCTACTTCGCCTTTGTGGAGGCCCGCAGGCTAGGCTTCGGGAGCGCCATGACCGGCGACGGCGCCGATGAACTCTTTGCAGGCTACTCCTACATGTTTGACCTGGACCTGGGGACGTATATCCCCTGGTTGGCGAAGCGGGTGCGCTTTTCGGCGAACGAACTGGGGGAGTGGTTCGGGATGAACGTCTTTCAGCCGTACCTGTATCCGGCGATCGTGGACCTGGCCCTCTCCATTCCCCCGGAACTGAAAGTGCGGGAAGAGAACGGCGGGCGGGTGGGAAAATGGGTGCTCCGGAAAGCGTTTGAAGGCCACCTTCCGCCGGACATCTGCTGGCAGACCAAGCGGCCCATTGAAGTGGGGTCCGGTTTCAGTCGCTTGCGGGAAACGGTAGCAGCGATGCTGACGGACGAGGACTGGGCCGCGCCGGTCCGGTTCTTCGCCTGCGACCAACCCTACTATTACCGCCTCTATCGTCGGGTAGTGGGAGAGGTTCCCCCGCCCGCGCCGGGTGAGGCCTCCTGCCCCGCCTGCGGGGCTGGGATGCCTCCGGAGGCCCACCACTGTAGAGTGTGCGGGAATTGCCTATGAACCTCTTCGTCTCCTGGAGCGGGGGCAAGGATAGTGCACTGGCGGCCTACCGGGCCCGGCAACAGGGCCACCGGCTGGCTTACCTGCTCAACTGCGCCGCCGAGGACGGGAGCCGCGTCCGCGCCCACGGGTTTCCCGCCGGGGTCGTCGCCCTCCAGGCCCGCGCGATGGGGATGCCCCTGGTTCAGGTCTACACCTCCTGGGAGGCCTACGAAGCCAACTTCAAGGACGCGCTGCGAACGTTGCAGGCCTCGGGAGTAGAGGGCGGCGTCTTCGGAGATATGGACATAGAGGAACACCGGGAGTGGGTGGAGCGGGTCTGTACAGAAGTCGGACTGCAGCCACTCCTGCCCCTCTGGAAGGCCGACCCCTGGGCCCTGCTGGAGGAGTTCTGGGGGGCTGGCTTTCGGGCCCTGGTCGTGGCGACCCGGCTGGACCCCCTCTTCGTGGGGCGCCCCCTGGACCGGGAACTGGTCGCGGAAATGGTGGTGCAGGGCGCCCACCCCTGCGGGGAGCGGGGCGAATACCATACTCTGGTCACCGACGGACCGCTCTTTCAGTACCCACTGCGAGTTGAACGTCCTTCGGACGCTCCGTCCTTCTACGAGCACGACGGCCACTGGTTCCTGAACTTCACGGCGCGGCTGGAGAACGGAATTGGCTGAGGCGGTCCTGACACTTTTGGGAGCGATCCTCCTGGACCTCGCGCTGGGCGAACCGCGGGGCTCCTTCCACCCGGTCACCTGGATGGGCCGCTGGCTGGACGAGTGGTGGCGACTCCGACCCCGGCGAGGCCCGGTGCGGCAGTTTCTTTTTGGGACAACGACGGTGCTCCTGGGCGCAATGCTCTTTGCGCTCCCCTGGTGGTTTCTCGCACGGGCATCCCTCCCCCTCTTCTGGCTCTGGAGCATCCCGCTGCTGAAGGTAACCTTCGCTGTCCGCGCTCTCTTGCGGGCAGGGGAGGAGGTGCTGGAGGCCTTGGAGCGGGGAGACCTGCCGGAGGCCCGGCGGCGGGTTCGCTGGCATCTGGTCGGGCGGGAGACGGCGGACCTGCCGGAGCCGCTGGTCGTCTCGGCGACGGTGGAATCGCTGGCGGAGAACATCACCGACGGACTGACGGGGCCCCTCTTCTACTTCGCGCTGCTGGGACTCCCCGGCGCATGGGCCTACCGGTTCTGCAACACAGCCGACTCTATGTGGGGCCACCACACGCCGGAGAAGGAGTACATCGGCAAATTCGCCGCGCGGGCCGACGATGTTCTAAACTGGATTCCTGCCCGGCTGACGGCCCTACTGCTGGTGGCGGGTGCCGCGCTGGGGGGAGAGGACCCGCGCGCGGCCTGGCGCGCGATGAGAAGCCAGCACCGCCGGACCGCGAGCCCCAACGCCGGATGGACGATGGCCGCGATGGCCGGCGCGTTGGGCGTCACGCTGGAGAAGGTGGGGTATTACCGCCTGGAGGGTGGCGATGGCCCCCGGGACGCGCGGACTATCCGCCGCGCGCTCCGGGTGGTCCGCTGGACGATGGGGCTGGTGGTGGGAGTTTCTGCTGTTTCTGCGGGGAGTCTCGTGTTGTTTTCCGCAGGGCCAGTGATATAATGGGTGCAGAAACGGTGGATTAGCGGCGGTTGGAGGAAACACATATGGAGCGATGCATCAGGATTCAGGGGGGCGGACCCCGTCTTGAGGACCTGGCGCGCCAGGTGGCCGGACAAAGGGAGGCCATTTTGATTGAGTGGGATGAGGGCCCGGCGGTGGTCCTGCTCGCGTATGACGAGTATCTGCGGCTTCGTGCGGCGGCCCGCACGACACATCAGCCGGAAGAGGCCCTCAGACGGCTCCTGCAAATCGGAGCCGCAATTCGCGCAGCGCGAGGAGGACAACCCCTCCCTTCCCCCGAGGAAGTGATTCAGAACATGCGGGAGGAACGCCTTGCCCAACTCACCGATCTGCGTTGATGCCAGTTTTATGATCCGTTTGCTGGAGAGCGACGAGGACGGGCTTCCGGTTCAACTTTGGCGGCGCTGGCAGGCGGAAGGCCGTCTCATCGTTGCCCCGACACTGTTGGACTACGAAATCGTGAATGCTCTTCACCGATATACTATGGCCGGACATCTGACCTCTGCCCAGGCCGAGGAGGCGTTGGAAGCTCTTCTGGGACTGGGGATAATTCCCTACAGCGATGAAACCCTTCACCTCAGGGCACTTCAAATCGCCGGTCTCCTTGGACTTTCCGCTGCATATGATGCTCACTATCTTGCTCTGTCGGAGCGGCTGAACGCCGAGTTCTGGACAGCCGACCGTCGGCTCTTTTTGGCAGTTGAACATCGCTGGCCCAGGATACATCTTCTCTATGCAGGCTGAAAGAACCGGGCGCCTTTTAGCCTCCCCTGTCGAATCCTGCGTACCCCTGCCCCGCCACGCCCTTCGGGAACTGAGCCCCGACCAGCACGGAGGGTTGGATTACGCCCGCCTGCGGGCTGAGGGGATCGCGCCAGAAGAGGTGCTGGATTTCAGCGTCAACTCCAATCCCTTCGGCCCGCATCCCGCAGTCCAGGAGGCGCTGGCGCGTGTGGACGTTTCCCGCTATCCCGACCCGGAGGCGGGCCTGCTCCGGGAGCGACTGGCCGCGCTCTGCGGCCTCCCCCCGGCCCAGGTCCTGGTCACCAATGGCACCGCGCAGGCTATCTGGCTGGTCGCTCTGGCCTACCTGGAACCCGGCGACGCGGCCCTCGTCGTCGGCCCGACCTTCGGGGAATATCGGGTGGCATCCCAGTTGATGGCTGCGGCGGTCCATGCCCTCTCCGCTTCAGAGGAACGGGGTTTCCACCCCGACGTGGGAGCAATCGCTGACCAGGTCAGCACCCTGCGCCCCCGCCTGGTCTGGCTCTGTAACCCCAATAACCCCACCGGGGTCTATCTGGACCGGGAGGCCGTCCTGTGCATCCTGAGGGCCTGCGAAGCGGCAGGAAGCCTGCTGGTTCTGGACGAGGCCTACGTCAACTTCGCCGCTTCGCCCTGGGATTCTATCTCCCTTCTGAGGAGCGGTCACTTGCTCCTTCTGCGCTCCATGACCAAGGACTTTGCCCTGGCTGGGCTGCGGCTGGGGTATGTGCTGGGCGCTCCCGATGCCATTCGAGCCCTGCGCCGCGCCCAGCCGCCGTGGAGCGTCAACGCGGCCGCGCAGGTGGCAGGGCTGGCCGCCCTGGACCACCTGGAGGAATACCGGGAGACCTGGCGCCGTCTGCGCGGGGTGATCGAGGACTTGCGTGTGGGAGTCGCCGGGCGGGGATTCTCGGCTCTCCCCACCACGGTGAACTTCTTACTCGTCCAAACGGGGGACGGGGACAGGACACGCGAGGCACTAGCGCGCCGCCGGATTCTGGTGCGCAGTTGCCGCTCCTTCGGCCTTCCGGCGCACATCCGCGTCGGGACCCGCCGGCCTGAGGAGAACCAGCGCCTTCTGGAGGCCCTGGCTGAGGGATAAGCGTACCGGGCACTTCTGAAGTGCCGGGTATGTTGAAATTTTCGTCGGGAGGTCAATGATGACATCTTTGCAGGAGACAGTTGCTCGCATCGGGCCTCTCTCTGTTTCCGCCATGGAAGCGGCAAGGGCCCGGCAGGACCAATTGACCAAACCCCAGGGAAGCCTGGGGCGGCTGGAGGACCTCTCTATCCGGGTCGCTGGGATCACCGGGAACCCCCGGCCCGTCATCCGCCATAAGGCGGTCATCGTTGTGGCGGGGGATCACGGCGTCGCGGCGGAGGGCGTGAGCGCGTACCCTCAGGAGGTCACCGCCCAGATGGTCTACAACTTCCTGCGGGGCGGGGCCGCCATTAACGTCCTGGCCCGCCACGTGGGCGCGCGGGTCGTCGTGGTGGACGCGGGCGTCGCCGCCGACCTGGAGCCCCACCCCGCGCTGAAAATCCGCAAAGTCGGATACGGGACAGGCAACATCGCCCGGGGCCCGGCGATGACCCGTGAGCAGGCCGTCCAGGCCCTGGAGACGGGCATCGCGCTCGTGGAGGAAGAACTCCCCCAGGGACTGGACATTATCGCGCCGGGGGATATGGGCATCGCCAACACGACCCCAGCGGCGGCTATCGCCGCGGCTGTCACTGGCCTCTCCCCGGCGGAGGTGACGGGACGAGGCACCGGCGTGGACGACGCGGGCCTGGCCCGCAAAATTGCCGTTGTGGAGCAGGCGCTTCGGGTCAATCAGCCCGATCCCAAGGACGGCGTGGACCTGCTGGCGAAGGTCGGCGGGTTTGAGATCGGGGTGATCGCGGGGGTCATCCTGGGCGCGGCGGCTCACCGCGTCCCGGTGGTGCTGGACGGCTTCATCTGCACCGCCGGCGCCCTGGTCGCGGCGGCGGTCGCCCCTGCCGTGACGGCGTCCTGCGTCGCCGGCCACAACTCCGTAGAACCTGGCCACAGCGCCATGCTCCGACACCTGGGACTCGTGCCGCTCCTGGACCTGAATATGCGTCTGGGGGAGGGAACGGGGGCGGTGCTAGCGATGGGCCTGGTGGAGGCCGCCTGCAAAATCCTGAACGAGATGGCGACCTTCGCCGAGGCCGGAGTCTCCGAAAAGAGCGTGTAGGATACAGGAAACGTGCCAGGCACTTCGGAAGTGCCTGGCACGGGGTTCAACGGTGACCGATGCTTCGCTCCTTTCTCGTCGCCCTGCATTTCCTGACCCGCCTGCCGCTGCCGCCTCAGGAAGTTTCGCTGGAAGAGGTCGGGCGGTCGGCATGGGCATTCCCGGCCGTCGGGGCGCTCATTGGCCTGCTACTGGCGGGTGCTGACTGGCTCTCTGACTCCCTGTTCCCGCCGGCCTTGCGGGCCGCGTTCCTGCTGGTCCTGTGGGTGGCGGTAACTGGAGCGCTTCACCTGGACGGGTTCGTGGATTGCTGTGACGCGCTGCTGGCCGCCCGTCCGCCGGAGGCCCGGCTGGAAATTCTGCGGGATACCCACGTGGGCGCGTTCGGAGTGGTCGGGGCCGTCATCCTGCTTCTGGTCAAGTACGCCGCTTTATCCACGTGCCTGTCCACCGAAACATGGGCGGCGTTGCTCCTGGCGCCGACGCTGGGACGGTGGGCCATGGTCTACGCAATGGCCCGCTACCCGGCGGCCCGACCCACCGGCATAGGGAGGACGGTGCGGGAGTTCGCCGGCGGGCGGGCTCTTTGGAGAGCTACCATGCTGGCCCTGCCCGTCCTGCTGGCGCGGCCGCTGGCGGGGCTGGCCGCCTTCGGGCTGGCCTGGCTGTTCACGGTCCTCTTCGCCCGCTGGGTCCAGCGGCGCATCCCCGGCTTCACCGGCGACGTCTACGGCGCCCTCTGTGAGTGCGTGGAGGTCGTCGTCCTGCTGACGCTGGCGGCCGGGAGGGGAAGATGAGGCTCCGGCTGGGCTCCACTTCCTACGTCTATCCGGCGGACATTCTGCCCAACGTCCGGCGGCTGGCCGGGCTGGTGGAGGATGTGGAACTGGTGCTCTTTGAGGTCGCCGATGCCAGCAACCTGCCCGACGCTGCAACGATCGCCGGGCTACAGGAGGCCGCCCGATTCTATGGGCTCAGTTACACCGTTCACCTGCCCACTGACCTGCAACTGGGGGCTCAAGGAGAGGCATGGGCCTCCTCGGTGGAGAAGGCCCAACGGGTGATCCAGAGCACCCGTCCCCTGACCCCCTGGGCCTACGTCGTCCACCTCAACCCCGACGGAGCCGAGGGCCGGGATCGCTGGCAGGAACGATGTCTGGAAGCGCTGACAGTGCTGGCCGAAGCGGCCGGGGGCCCGGACCTCCTGGCCGTGGAGAATCTGGAGAACTGTCCCCTGGAATATCTCGTCCCCATTCTGGAGCGCATGCCCGTCAGCCTCTGCCTGGACGTGGGGCACCTCTGGCTGGCGGGGACGGACCCGCTCCCTGCGTTGAAGGCCCACCTGGGACAGGCGCGCGTCGTCCACCTGCATGGGGTGAACCGCCGGGACCACGCCTCCCTGTGCTGGGCTCCGGCCGACGCTCTGCGCGCCGTCCTGGGGGAACTGGTCTGCCAGAGGTACAGGGGCGTGGTCACGCTGGAAGTCTTCTCGGTGGAGGATTTCTTCTCTTCCAGGGAACGGGTGCTATCTCTGCTGGAGGAAATGGAACATTGGAAGCCAGATTGACCCTGATTCTGGGCGGTGCCCGGAGTGGGAAGAGCGATTATGCTCAGCGGCTGGCGGCGGTATCCGGCCGGCCGGTCCTCTACGTCGCGACGGCGACGGCCGGGGATGAGGAGATGGCCGAGCGGATTGCCCGTCATCGGGCGGCGCGTCCGCCCCACTGGCGCACGCTGGAGGCTCCGGTGCGCGTGGGACAGGCGCTGAAGGATGCTGTCACCGGAGGCGAGATCGTGCTGATGGACTGCCTGACCCTGTTGGCTTCCAACCTGATGATGGAGGAAGGCGAAGAGGCGACGGAGGACCGGTTGATGGCGCGGGTCGTGGGCGAACTGGAGGCCGTACTGAAGGTCTGCGCTGAGCGAGGGGCCGCCCTGATCGTCGTCTCCAACGAGGTGGGGATGGGGCTGGTCCCCCCGTACCCGATGGGACGGGTCTACCGGGACGTGCTGGGGCGGGCCAACCAGTGGCTGGCGGCCCGGGCTGACCGGGTGGTCCTGATGGTGGCGGGGATTCCGGTGGAATTGAAATGGTGATGCGTAGCACGCCCACCGCCCTACCCTCAGCGGTAGGACGGGATTTTCAGCCTGGCCGAATGGTCAAGGTAGGCTGTTTGCCGCGTTGCCTGGTGTCTGAACAGCGCGATCACAGATCACAAAAGTACCCATCAGCAACTGGTCTGTGAGTACCATAGTGAGCAGTTGTGCTATAGGGTGTGGGGGTCTTCTGCGCTATTTGTGAGCTATCCTGTCTCGCTGTGCGTTGCGTTCGACCATAGTTACCTCTTGTGGTATAATTATCTCCTTGCGGGTTCAAAAGCTATCGCAAGTGACCGATAGTGCCTGGCAGGATATCCCATGCGGGGGTGCATAGTACGAAGCGAGTTCATCCCGGACTTTAACTGCGGGTATCTTCCGGGCTACGGGGCAGATCTCAAGTTCAAGGAGTAGGAGGAAATGTCACAGGAAATCTTGGGGGCAGAGCGTAAAGTCAAAGCTGTTGGTGGTGTAGCCATTGATGGCGCACCGGTAGCCTATCTTATCGCCCTAGCAGCCGCGGTGGCCGCTCTTTCGTTCATTCCCTTCTCGGTAATCCTGGCTGCCGGCGGTAGCTTCCCGCTGAGCCAGGGTATCTATGCCCTGGTCGGCTGGATTTTGGGACCGGTTGCGGGGGGGATCGCTTGCGGTATAGGCCGTCTGATCGGCGTCTTCGTAGCGCCGCACACGGCCGGACCGGTGCCACTCGCCTCGGTGTGGGGGGCAGCTATCGCCAGTTTCGCCGCCGGTGCGATGTCCACTGCCAGGGAAGAGGGTGCGCCCAGGCGTGACTGGTGGTGGATACCACTATCGGTGTTTTTTGTAATGGAGTGGCTGCTCTTCGTGGGAAGGGCGGTGCTGGTGAACGGTGTGAGCGTGCAGGTGGCGCTGCTCAATACCTTTGTGAACTGGTCGGCTATATTGTTGTATGTGCTACCTACACGCACCCTGATCGCCCGCCTGATTGGCAGCCGGAACATTGCCGCGCTGGCAGCAGGCCTGTTCCTGGGCACATGGATGATCGCAGGCCTCTCTCACCTTAGCGTGACCGTCATCCTCTACTACATTCTAAACTGGCCGCCAGAAGTGTGGGCCACGCTGATCCCGATCATTCCCATGGAAAACCTGTTCCGCAGCCTGGTCGGGACCGTGATCGGCACCGGCGTGATTGCCGGCCTGCGCGCTACCGAACTGGTACGGCCCAGGAGCGCGCTGTATTGAGTACGTAACCCCCCATCGCCCGGAAGTTGACCTGGACCGCTCTGGCCGTGGCGCCAGCCCGGCTAGGGCGGTCTTTACATCGGAGCACATGGAGCCACCTGAGCCACTTGTTCAGTTTGAAGCAGTATCCTACCTCTACCCCCGCGCCACACGCCCAGCGCTGCGCAACATCTCGCTGGACATCCGGCGCGGGGAATTCGTCGGCCTGATCGGCGCTACAGGGGCAGGAAAGACCACACTGTGCCTGACGCTCAACGGCATCGTACCCCAGTTCTACGGCGGACGCTTCTTTGGTCGTATCACTGTAGCCGGAATGGACACGCTTGAGCATCCCACCGGCATGCTGGCTCGCTATGTGGGCATGGTCTTCCAGGATCCGGAGACGCAGTTGATTGCCAACTCGGTCGAGGACGAGGTTGCCTTTGCCCTGGAGAACCTGCAGGTGCCGCGTGAGGAGATACGGGCGCGCATCACATATGTGCTCCAGGCGGTGCGCCTGGACGGCTATGAGCGCAAACATCCCTCTGAACTATCTGGCGGTCAAAAACAGCGGCTGGCCATCGCTGCCGCGCTGGCGATGCGACCAGCGCTGTTGGTACTGGATGAACCGACCTCCCAATTGGACCCGGTGGGCGAGCAGGAGGTCTTCGCTGTGGCGGATGAGCTGAACCGGGAACTGGGGGTGACGGTACTGATGGCCAGCCATGCCGCGGAGCGCCTGGCCGAGTACGCCACCCGTCTCATTCTGTTGTCGGCAGGTTCGCTGGTCGCCGTCGGATCGCCGGACGAGATATATCCCCAGATTGAATTGCTAGAACGCCACCATCTGCGCCCGCCCCAGGTTGCCCGCACCTTCTACCTAATCAACAAGGCCGGCCATCCCACGGGTCGGCTACCAGTGCGTTTGGAGGATGGCCTGCGCGCGCTGGATTCCCTCTGCGCGCAGTGCACTCTCACCCCTCCATCCATTCCACCAGAGCCTCAGGGTGCGGATGGCCCCGCCCTTGTCTCCGCGCGCGATCTCAAGTACACTTATCCCGATGGCACCCGGGCGCTGAACGGCGTCTCGCTGGACATCCGGGCGGGCGAATACGTGGTCATTATCGGGCAGAACGGCGCCGGCAAAACGACGCTGATTAAACATTTCCTCCGGCTGCTGGAGCCCACTGAGGGAAAGGTACTGATCGGTGGCAGGGACACACGGGAGTTTACCGTAGGTGAACTGGCACGACGGGTGGGGTACGTGGGCCAGAATCCCGATCACCAGATTTTCAACGCCAGTGTCAAAGACGAGGTCTCTTTCGCGCTGCGTCATCTGGGGTATCCGGCCGCAGAAATTAGAGCGCGTACCTCTGCCAGCCTGGAGGCGCTGGGATTGCTGGACATGCAGGACATGCACCCCTTGGCCCTCACCAGGGGCGACCGGGCTAGAGTGGTGCTTGCTGCCGTCCTGGCGTTGCAGCCCGAAGTGATCATCCTGGACGAGCCAACTACCGGACAGGACTACCGGGGAGCAAAATCCATCCTCGACATCACCCGTGAGCTGCACAGACAGGGCAAAACGGTCATCGTGGTCACCCATCACCTCTACCTGATGCCCGAGTATGCCAGGCGCGTGCTCGTGATGGGAAAGGGCACGCTCCTCCTTGATGCCCCGCTCCGCCAGGCCTACCACCAGTTGGACGTGCTCGGTGCCACCTTTTTGGAACCCCCGCAAGCCGTCCTGCTATCCAGATACCTGGAGCGATACAGCGCTGGTGAGCTGAGGTTGCTCACGCCTGAGGAGGTGGCAGCCTGCTTTATTCCTGGAGGCGTAGAGCGTGGGAGTCATCAGATTCCAGAGAGTGTGGCGTGAATCCCTCTTCACGCGTCTCGACTTTCGTGCCAAACTGTTGATCGTAGCGGTCATCAGCCTGGTGGCCTTCGTGTGGGAAAGCCCCATCACACTGGCCGCGCTGGCCCTGACCGTGATTATCGCGGCACTGCTGAGCGGTATCGAAGCCGCCTATCTCGGGCGCATCTTCCGGCTCATGATGCCGCTCTATGGGTTGCTCCTGGTCACCCACGGGTTCTGGAATACCCAGCAGGTCAGAGTACTGACGGGAAGAGAGACCCTGACGCCGCTGTTCACCTTCCCATCCGCCTGGCCGCTTGTTGGTGGTGGGGGGATGTCGGTTGAGGGGTTCGTATACGGCTGGGCGGTGATTCTCAGGACCATCGTTCTGATATTGGTGCTCCCCTTGGCGATCTTTACTACCGACATCAACCAGATTATGGTAGGGCTGGTGCGGATCGGTATCCCTTACAAACTGGTCTTTATCTTCTCCTCTACGCTGCGCTTCTTCCCGCTGCTCTTTGGAGAGGCGCAGGCCATTATCGAAGCCCAGCGTCTGCGAGGACTGGAGCCGCAACGTATGGGGCCCCTGCAGAGGGTGCGCGTCTACGCCCGTATAGCCATCCCATTGATCCTTGGCGCGCTGGTCAAGGCGCAGCAGTTGGAAGCGGTCCTGCAAGCCAGGGCTTTCACTGGCAGCAGTGCGCGCACCTATTTACACGAATCGAGACTACGGAGAGTGGATTGGGGTGTGATCCTGCTGGGCCTGGGGTTGTTCGTTACGGCTATGGCGCTATACGTCTGGCTGGGCGTGGGCAAGTTCGCCTGGCTTATCTTTCCGTCCGCACCCACACCTGTGCCCCATCGCTGACGATCTCTATCGTACCGTCTTCATCGGTACGGTAGAGCGGTATTCCGGCGAGCCGCTCCAGCACCTCCGCACAGGGATGGCCGAACCTGTTGTCAGCTCCCACGCTGATGATCACCACCTGTGGGGAGACCGCTGCGAGGAACGGTGGCGAGCTCGAGCTACAACTGCCGTGGTGTGGCAACTTCAGCACCGTGCTCCGCAGCGACGTGTCCTGGGCTACCAGTTGCTGCTCCACCGCTGCCTCGATGTCGCCCGGCAAAAGCACCGATACCTGTCCATAGCTCAGGCGGGTCACGAGCGAGCTGTTGTTGAAATCGGTCTGGCCTCCGTGCCCAACCTCCACAGCCGGGTAGAGCACCGTCACATCTAGGCCGTTGTCCAGCACTAAGTGTAGCCCTGCCTCACCTGTATGAATCGTCGCCCCCTCTGCTTCCAGCAGCTCCAGCCAGTATCTGTAAGTCGCCGTAGCCTGGTCCTCGCTCACGGGCCGGAAAACCACCCGCTCTACCCGGTAGCGTTCCAGAAGCGGGATCAATCCGTTGATGTGATCCGCGTCAGGGTGTGTGAGTACGAGCACGTCAATCGAGCGATCCCAGAATGGCATCACCCGGCCCAGACGAGAGAGCAGCACGGTACCGCTTGGGCCGCCATCCACCAGCATCTGTCGCCCTGCGGGCGTCCGCACCAAAATGGCATCGCCCTGGCCCACATCGAGGAAAAAGACGTGGAGGCGGCCATCCGGCAGCCCACGCCAGGCGTAGACTCCCAGCGCCAAAACTATCACCGCGCTGCCCACCAGTACCTTCGTCTCCACGCGTGTCATGAACCTGGCCCAGAGCTGCTCGCGGTAGTCGCGGGGCCGCGACCACCACCAGGTGAGGCCACCCAGGAGCGCATAGTAGCCCCAGACCGTTGCCGCTCCCACCTGCAGAGGCAGGGAGGCGAAGGGCAGGCGTGCCGTCAGCCGCACCATCTCGATGGTGTAGGTGAGGAAAAGCCAGGCTACCCATCCGATGACCTGCCCGACCGGTCGGGACACCAGCCCTGTCAGCAGAGCAACGCCTCCGGTGGTCATCACATACGATTGGACAGGCAGGATCAACAGATTGGTCAGCAGTGTGACAAGAGAGAGACGCCCGAAATAGGCCAGGATGATCGGTGTCGTGGTCAACTGGGCCGCAAGCGTGACCAGGACGGCCTCGCTGAGCATGCTCACCACCTGTCGCGCTTTCTCTCCAGAGATAATCCTGGTCAGTGCTCGCTCAAGACCCTTTTCCAGCGGCCGTGTATAGAGTATCAGACCGATAGTAGCTGCGAAGCTGAGCTGGAAGCCGACGTCCCACAAGGTGTGGGGGTTGAGCGCTGTCATCGCGATGCCAGCCGCCGCCAGAGAGACGGGGGCGAAGGTCTCGCGCTCCAGATAGCGCCCCCACAGGTACAGGATGCCCATCAATGCGGCTCTCACCACTGCCGCGGACGCCCCGACGAGCACCGTATAGAGTGCCACACCCGCGACAGCGATCCACAGCGCCCGTTTTTCCCCAGCGCCCGGCCCACGGGAGAACAGCCGTCTGGCCAGGCCGGCGAACACGCCGCTGATGATAGTAATATTGAAGCCGGAGATCGCGATGATATGGCTCGTTCCGGTGGCCGAGAAGTCGGCCATCAACTCTGCCGGAATGCCTGTGTCCACCCCCAGCAGGATGCCGGTCAACAGAGCCGCCTGGGGCTCCGGGATGATGCTCGCCAGGACCGCGCGGGCGTGCCGCTTGAAAGCGAACAGCCAGTAGAAGAACGGAGAGGCCTGTCTCTCGGCCAGCAGAGTGACCTGGGCACGCCGGATGAGGGAATGGATGCCCTGACGTGCCAGATACTCCTGGTAGGAGAAGCGCTCGAACACCGGCGGGGTCTCGAGTGGGCCGCTGACGCGGATACGATCTCCGTAGTGACGCGGGGGATAGGGGTCCGCTTTGACCAGGACCAGCCCTTTAACCTCCCGCACGCTTCCATCCGGGAGGGTCAGGCGTTCCCCTCGCACGCGCAGGTTGACGTATCCTTCCCGTTCGTCTGGTTCGCCGACCACCACGCCTTCGAGCGTGACCCGACCGACGTCGTTGTAATAGGCGAGGGAATCGGGGCCGAGGCGCGGAAGAGCCAACAGCAGGCGGGCAGCTCCCAAAGTCAGGATCAGCGCGCATATGGCCCCTTGCCGCACGCGCACGCTGTTATGCCACAAGAAAAGGACCAGGAGGGCTAGAAATCCCCCTGCGGCCCAGACCTGCCAGGGGATGGGAAACGATTTCGCCAGTGCGATGCCTGCCATCCAGGCGATGGCTACATATACGAGCGTCATACTCCCCTCCAGGGTACCGAGAGGTTGGGGCAAGGAGAAATCGCGAGGGGTATCGGGAGGTGAACAGACTACCCTGTATGGCGTGCCTCAGGCCTGTCCATCGCGCCCCAACCTGCGGGAGAGGTGTGATCATTGGATTCAGCCTGAGCCTGCTGCACTCCCCGGCCAGCAGGAGGTGCCCTTGTGGGATCGTCCAGGCCCAGGCAGCTACAGGCTATGCAGTACGGAGTGGGGGGCCCGCGCAGGCGGGCGGAATCACCTGGCAGTGATATGATTGCTCACCGCAGCGATGCAGAGTGCAGAGGTAAAAACCGCCGCATCCGCTGCGTGTTGTGCTTTTTAGATACCGTCGGGTGAGCTGGTGTGGGGTTAATAGGGAGGGCGGGATTGGCCGACTCTCATTCGTAGTCTGGCTCATCTGCGGAGCGCTTGTACCGGTACACGATGCGCCCGCGCGTCAGGTCATACGGCGATAGCTCGACCCGCACGCGGTCGCCGAGCAGGATACGGATGTAATATTTGCGCATACGCCCTGAGAGATAAGCCAGCACTTCATGGCCGTTGTCGAGCCGCACCCGGAACTGGGTGGAGGGCAGGGCTTCGACCACAGTGCCCTCCATATCAATTTTATCCTCTTTTTTCTTACTCATTCAACACCGTGCTCTCCTCGACCATTTCTTCTGCTATCTCAGCCGCCGCCTCCTCGGAATAATCCTCCCCAGCAAGGGCGGCTGGTTCCGATGCAGAAGGGTGTTCCTTGGGAGGGACTCGCTCCGCCATAGCCTGGGCCCTCTGCTGTTCGGCTACCCAGCGTTCCCACTCCCCCTTGCGCACCTGTCTAGCACTCAGTGCCAGGCGTCTGCGACGGTCGTCTATACGGATGATCTTGACCGGTAGTCTGTCGCCGGGGTGGACTAGGTCGCGCGGGCTGAGCTCTGGAGTACCAATCATCTCGTTGGCATGGAGCAGGCCCTCTACCCCCAGGTCCAGCTCGATGAAAGCGCCGAAGTCGAGCACACGGGTAACCCGTCCTTCGACCAACTGTCCCTCTCTGTACCGCTCGCTAACCAGTGTCCACGGGTCCGGCTGCAGCTTTTTCAGACTCAGCGCAATGCGCTTTTGCTTCTCGTCCACCTCCAGCACGTAGACGTCTATCTCGTCGCCGACCTTAAGCAACTGGTGCGGGTCCTCGACACGCCCCCAGCTCAGCTCTGAGACGTGGATCAACCCATCCGCGCCCCCCAGATCAATGAAGACACCAAAATCGGTGATGCTGGTGACCTTGCCACGGCGTACCTCACCAGGGACCAGCCCGGCCATCACTCTTTTCCGTTGCAATTCCTGCCACTCGCGTTGGGCCTTGCGCTGAGAGAAGATCAGCCGGCGGCGCGGACGGTCCACTTCGATAATTTTAAGTCCGATACGCTTGCCTACCATGGCTTCCAGGCGCTTGCGGCGTTGATCTTCCCGCATCCGCCTGGGCATATCCGTGATCTGTGAGATCGGGACGAAGCCGCGTAGTTTGCCGAACTTCACGATCAGGCCGCCCTTGTTGTAGCCAGCAACCTCGCCTTCGTACAGCTCGTCCGCCTGCATCATCTGCTCGGCTCTGACCCAGTCTTTGTGCATACGAGCCTGGTAGATGGACAGGATAGGATGCCCATCTTTGTCCTCGGGGCGCACTACGAAGACAGGTACCTCGGCACCAACCCGAATCTCAGCGCGTGCTTCCTCGTCAAGGCGTTCCAGGTCCTCATACGGCACGATGCCGTCACGCTTGAAGCCTATGTCCAGGATCAGACCATGCTCGTTCTCACCCACCACGATCCCCATACGGATGTCTCCGTATTTGGGGGCCGCGTAGCCGTACTCCTGTGCCAGGTACTCACCAAAATTGAAATTGCGCTCCGGCTCTTCCTCCGTCATGACAGTTTCTACGCTAAGCTCGGCCGGCTCGGTAGGCGTGTCTTGCTCTTGCTGGGTCAAAGTCTCTGAATCCATTAGTTTCCGTAACTCCCTGTCAAGCCTCACACCGGCAGGCGTCCAACAAAAAATCCCCACTCTCCGCCCCGACGCACGGTCACGTCGGGCTCAGGAGGCACTTCTCACGCTGGGGAATCAACCGGGCTTACCGGGAGCACCTGCCGGAGGGCAGTAATGTTAAAGTTAATACAATTCTATCACGACGTAGCGGAATGTCAAATAATATAGACGTAGGGTTGTCGTAGAGGAGACGTAGGGGCGGCGTCAAGTGCTGCGGGCGGGGAATCTTGCTTCTCTGAGATAGGCCAGGGTGTGATACGCCCTGGCCTTGAGTCCTCAGCTTCCATCGCGCAGGCTCGTGACCTCGAAGACCAGGTCAGGCTGGCTGTGGCCTTTGAGTTGAATGGGGCCGAGTTCTCGCACGCATACATGTTCTTTGACCCGCTCATAGGTAGTGACTCCGATCAGTACCTGTCCCGGCCTTGCGTGTGCCTGGAGTACGTAGGCCAGATTGACGATGTCCCCGATCGCAGTGTAGGTGTGGTGAGTGGTCGAACCGATGTTGCCGACGACGGCATGGCCCGTGGTGATGCCTATGCCAAAGTGTAACCGCTCTTCGGGAGGGACGCGGGTATGTAGCTCGGCGACGGCCCGTTGTATCCTCAGCGCGGCCCGCACGGCTCGCAGTGGATGGTCCGGCTGGGGGAGTGGTGCGTTGAAGATGGACATCATGCAATCCCCCATGAACTTATCTATCGTGCCGTCCTCCGCCAGCACCGCCTCTGCTGCTACTGTGAGATGGCGGTTGAGCACCTCAACCTGGAATTCCGGTTCCACCCGTTCTCCAAACGAGACGAAGTTGCGGATGTCAGCGAACAGGATAGTGACTTCCTGACGGACACCGCCAAGCTGTACGTTCTCGGGGTGCGCGAGAAGCTGGCTCACGACCTGAGGGGGCAGGTATCGTTCTAACGTTTCCCGAGTCTGGCGTGCCTGTTGTTGCAACCGATAGTATTCGGTCAGGTCATCTATGATGATCGCGATGCCCGGCGGGCTGTGGCTCTCACCCATCAGTGGTTTGATGCGCAGGCGCATAACGGCATGGCCCTTGCCAGGCAGGTCCAGCTCCACCTGTTTCTCCAGCGCCGGCCTCCCCCCGTGCCTGACCGTTTCGATCAGCGGGGCGATCAGCGTGCCCAGGCCCGGCAGGGCCTCGCTGTAGTGTTGACCAAGGACGTGCTCTGCGTTCACAGCAAGCATCTGTTCGGCTGCCCGATTGAGATAGGCGACTTTATCCGACCCGTTGGTGGTGATGACGCCGCTGTTGATTTCGGAAAGGATAGCAGAAAAATAGTCGCTCATAGCTTTGTCTACTTTGCTCTCTGTGTCACCCGGTGCATTCTCGCGTGTGCAGGGTGTATTATAATCCAATACCCGGTCAGGACAACCTTGCAACCGGGATTGGACTCTGTCCCATGCCGAACTGCGCCCGCAGCCAGATCATGGTTGACAAAAGCGCAAGATTCGGTATAATCTTAGCCATGGCCGGGCCCTGCGGGGGCGGCCTATTTTGTCCATAGAGGAGGGAGCAGAGCGTGTACGCAGTAGTCAAGTCCGGCGCGCGACAGTACCGGGCCAGTGCCGGCAGCACTCTCGTCGTTGAGCGGCTGCCCGGTGAGGTTGGCCAGCAAGTGGAGTTGCGCGATGTGCTGTTGGTCGCAGGTGCTGGGGAAACCAAAATCGGGCGCCCCACCGTCGCGGGAGCCAAGGTGGTGGCGACCATTGTGGCCCAGGAGAAGGGCCCTAAAATCCGCATCTTCAAGTATCGTCCGAAGGAACGTTACCGCAGGCGTGCCGGTCATCGGCAGTACTACACGCGCCTGCGCGTGGACAGGATCGTGGTGTAGGTAAGGAGGGGCAAGATGGCTCACAAGAAAGGTGGCGGAAGCAGTCGCAACGGACGGGATAGCCGTTCCAAGCGCCTGGGGGTCAAAAAGTTCGGCGGCGAACTCGTGCGCGCCGGCAATATCATTGTGCGGCAACGCGGCATGCGGATTAAGCCCGGCCACAACGTGGGGATGGGAAAGGATTACACGTTGTTCGCCATCGCCGACGGAGTGGTGCGCTATGAGTATGTGCGCGGGGGCCGTAAGCAGGTCAGCGTCTACCCGGCGTAGTGGAGTGTGTGATGAAGGAAGGAATCCATCCCAAGTATTATCCTGAGGCCCAGGTGATCTGCGCCTGTGGCAATACCTGGAGGAC
>JAOAAG010000009.1 GCA_026418995.1 Anaerolineae bacterium | reverse complement strand
AGCCATATCTCAGGTGATACCTCAAGCCTGGTGGAGAGTGCCCCTAACAGCACTGTGTTGACCAGGCGGGGATCCCCAAGCTGCTGAGCAATGCTCAGGCCATCAATAAGCACCACATCAGCAGTGCGGGCCTTCAGCAGCTCCATAATTTCTTCATCAGAGGGATAGACAGCATCCCCCACCGTGACCGACATGGGGATAATGCGTTGCCTGTTGACGAACACTGTGCCGCCTGGACGCAGCCACTCGATCCAGCGTGCCGCCTCCAGCATCTCGGTAGCGACAAGATAATCCACTGTGCCCTTCTCAGCCAGAGGGGCTGCGACCTCAGCTCCCCAGCGCACGTGACTGTCAACCACCCCACCTCGCTGAGCGAAGCCATGGATCTCGGACTTCTTAGCGTCATACCCAGCCCGCAACCCCGTCTCAGCGGCGATGTCGGAAGCGGTCAAGATTCCCTGACCCCCCACACCTACAAAAAGGAAGTTGATACTCCACTCGTTCATCTGAGTTGACTCCACTCAAGAGATGGTTCACAATAGGTACAAACCGCAAAGAATTAGGAGCACCCTGGCGTCCTCTGCGCTTTGCGGTTCGATTTAAAAACCGCGAAGGGCGCAAAGAGCGCAAAGAAGTATGGAAAACCCTTTGCGTCCTTCGCGCGCTTTGCGGTTCAGTTTAAAAACCGCAGAGGACGCATAAGGTACTTGGGATGTTTCGTGCTTTGCGCAGCCTGTGCCGTGTTTCACCAGGCGATCCCATCCCCGCGCAGCACTGCGCAACTGCATCACCCTCCGAAGTGTAAACCCTTTTTCGGAATCTGAACCATCCCACTCAAGCATAGATATCCGGCGATAAAGGGCGGCGCATCCGTCAAGGATGCGCCGCCTTCCCCATTCGCCTCTTGAGGTTTAACCGACGGTCAGCCCTGAGCTCCCGTCACCCGTCCGGTCGCGGCGCCTACGGGCGATAGTTCCTGACCACCACGGGCATAAACAGCCGGTAGAAGACCCGCGTGGTGGTCAGCACAGCCTGGGCCGACTTGGTGTTGTCGCCCTGAGAGGTGACCGCCACCGTCGCTGTATCAGTGTTTGCCCCGGTCAGGCCCGTCGGGATGGTCCCCGCCACCTGGAAGGAGGTGCTTCCGCCTGCCCCCACCGGCCCGACCGTAGGCGGAGCCGTCGTTGTCCAGGCGTTGCCGCTCACCGCCACGGTGAAGGTGTCGGTGTAAGTGCCGGTGTTGGTGACCGTCAGCGTGTAGGTGACCACCTCGCCCGGCCTACCCGAGAGAGCAGCCGTCTCGGGGCTCAGCGTCAGGCCGAACGAGGCAAACCGGATGGTGATTGGAATCTCCAGCGCCGTGGGAGCAGAGGCCGGGCCGATGTAGAGCAAGCCCTCCCAGGTAGTATCCAGCGCCGCCGCCTTGGTGAAAGTAATGGTGAAGGTGACTGGCGTATTAGCGTTGATCGTCCCCTGGGGCAGACCACTCATCACCAGGTCCGTGCCCTGGATGACCCGCAGGACCATGTTGAAGGTACCTGAGGTCTCGGACCAGTTGTCCACGCAGAGCTGGTAATCCCCATCCGGCAGCCGCTTCACCCGGACCTGCTCCCAAGCGGTGGGTGTGGTGGAGGAGGCGCTTACCGGCCCGTAGAGGTAGAGGTCAATGTCGGCGATGTTCTCGCTCCACGCCGTGGCCTCAATCAGCCCACCACTGGAAACAGTGAAGGTGTAGACCCAGTCACATTCATCAGGCCCAGGAGACAGGGCGACATCGCTCCAGGACTGCGGCTGGCTCAGGCCGAAGATGAGCGTGCCCAGCCCCTCGGTGAGGGTATAGGCCGTGGTGAAGGTCTCTACCCACGAGTCGCTAAACTGGAGCGGAGCGGTGCTGACCACACGGCTGGTGACCATCTCCACTGGCGCAGGGGTTGCCTGTACCTGGTAGGCCCGGCCCACAACCGGCTCGCCGAACTGAGTGCCGGCATAGAGGACATTGTGCAGGGCGATGAAGCCCAGGCCATCGCGGAGCTCGCCACCCACTACCTCGCGCGGCCCGCTGGTGGCGGTGTCGAAAGTGAAGATGCCGGCGCTAACGTTCGTGTTGTTGCTGCCACCCACCTGCTCCACACTCTGCGGACCGAAGAAGGCCGGGTCGGACGCGGAGTAGAGGTCCGGCGCCGCCGCGTAAATCCAGGTGTCCACGTCGGTGTACTGTGGCATAGGCGGCGGGGTGGGTTCCTCCAGATAGATGCCTACTTCGTCTACTTCCCACCACCAGTCCCAGTCGGGGGCTACATAGTTGAAGCGGATGATAGTGTTGGCCGAGCCCACATAGGGGGTCAAGTTGATAATCTCGGTGCGTGGCCCGCGATAGTCCTGGCGGTCGTAGTGGAGCAAGTTGGTCCAGGTGGCGCCGCCATCAGTGCTGATGTCCACATAGCCGTGATCCTGGTTCTGATAGTCGTTAAAGTCACTCCTGAACATCAACCAGGCCTGAGAGGCACCGGAGAGGTCCAGCACCGGCGTGCGCAGTTCGGTGTCCATATCCAAACCGCACCAATCAGAGTCCGCGTCGGCTGCATAGCCGCTGCCGCCAGTGTAGTTGGGGCGTTTTGTGTGCGCCGTGCTCTCCCAGACGCAGGCTAAGTTGGCGCCGTTGTTGATGATGCTCCATCCGGTAGGAGGCCAGGACTCAAAGTCCTCATAGAAGAACGCTCCCGAGGGCGGGGGCGGCGGAACCGGATTGACCCACTGTGTATCTACAATCATCGCCTTGCCAGGCGCGGCAGTGCCGTCGGGGATATCAAAATAGAAGAGCTTCCAGTCACCGGCCTCGTAGCGCCAGGTCCAGTCAAAACCGCCGAAGAGGTGGCCGTTGTCATACGGCTGGTCCCCGATGGGCTCCGTCAGTGAGGCTGCGCCGAACTCAAAGTTGGGCGAATCGGCCGCCACGTGGACCACCACCGGGATAACGTGTTTGTAGGTGCCGTAGCTCACCTCAATGGCACCCTCATAGACGCCGGGCCGCGCGTCGGCGGGCACGGACATCGTGGCCTGGAAGGTAGCATTTCCGCCTGCCGGCAGGTTCACGCTGGAGGCCGCGAGGGTCAGCCAGTCCCAATCCACCTTCTTATAGAAGGTAATGCGGACCTGCAAGGTGACCGCCTCGCCGCCCGTGCGCCGCTGGACGCCGAAGAAGACGCCGTCGTGACGGCGGGAGAGGCTATCCCGGCCCACACTCGCCTCCAGGTAGGTGCCGGTGGGGTAGCCATAGGTGAAGCGGTTGTATTCGGCAATGCCGGACACGACATCAATTTCACCCGCATCCACCCGTCCGTTGCCGTTGGTATCGGTCCACAGGTTTTCGTCGCCGTTCAGGTCGGTCCAGTCGTAGAAGAGGACCCGCCAGCGGTCTTCGTAGGAGTAGTTGTAGTCCGTGTCAAATACGCTGTACGGGAAGAGCACCTGCGCCCGCACCAGGTCCGGGTCGTAGTCGTCAATGAGATCGGTGATGTCCGTGATCCAGGTTGGGCGGGTGAAGGGCGGCGGGCTGAAAGACGGGAAGGAAAGCGTAAAGGTAACCTCATTCACCCGCTGGAGAACAGCATCGGAGAGGTCTACAGAGTACGTATCTGTGTAGGCATTGTAAATGGTGAAGGTCTTGACCGCTGTATCACCAGGGTGCATGATGGACGGGAAGGCCGGGTATTCGCTGCCGCGATAGTCTCCGGCAACCCACTGAGCCGGCTCCACCCAGTAGCCGTAATTGGCTCCGGCGGCGATGTCAGTGCCCCGGTCGGCGTCCACGTTGCCCGAACCCTGGGTGAGGACGTCATAGCCCAGGTCGCGGGCGGAGTTGAGCAGGATGGCCTTGGCCTCCTGCCAGGTGGGCCAGCGGCCGTGCGTCTCCTGGAAAGCCTGATAGATCAACGCCAGGTTGCCTGTAGCGATAGGAGCCGCCATCGAGGTACCTCCAAAGATGTCATAGGCAGCCTGGCCGTTGCCGTAGTAGAGGTTCAGTGGGTTGGCACCAGTGCCCCAGGCACCCACCGCTACCACATCTGGCGCTACGTCGCCCAGGGTGCCTGGCCCACGGTTGGACCAGGGGATGACATCGCCCCAGGTGAACTGCTCGGGCATCACAAACTCAAAGTAGACCAGGGAGCCGTAGGATGTGCTGGCGCCCACATCAATGATGGAGCCGCCATCCGGCTCGGTGACGGTGCCGTAGCCGTGGCCACCATTGCCCGTGGACACCAGGAAGGCGGTGTTGGGGGCGTAGTTGCGGTTGAGCCAGTGGGCGAAGCGCGAGGTGGCATCCCAACCATCGTTGATAGTGGCGCTGGCGCCCCAGGAGTTATTCACGAGCTGAGCTTCATCGCCGGAGTCGGGAACGCCGTCAAAGCCCAGCGCAGCCAGCACCCACGAGTCAAAGGGCAGGGCAAAGCCGTTCTGGAAGGCGGCAATTTTGGCCCCAGGAGCCATTCCAGCCAACACCGGCCCACCAACGCCTCCGACATTCTCGCCACCGGCAAAGAGCGGGTTGATAGGTCCAACCCACTCAGGATCGGTGATGATACCCTGAGCGGCAATGTCGCCAGCGCAGTTGGTGCCGTGGCTATCCTCATCGCCCACGAAGGAGATCAGGCGCCCGGCCTGGGGTATCGCCAGACCGTCATAGAGGGCTGAGACCTGTCTCTTATACACATCT
>JAOAAG010000418.1 GCA_026418995.1 Anaerolineae bacterium | reverse complement strand
ATGCGCTTATGAACACGTATGCCTGGCTGCTATTGGGGCATTTGCTGGGCGACTGGGTGTTGCAGAACGATTGGATGGCGAAGGGCAAGAAAAAAGGGTTGCTCACTCTGGCAGGCGTGGTCCATTTTGCAATTTATACGGGCGTCGTTCTTGGAGCGCTCTGGCTTTCCGGCGTTACAGGTAGGAGACCGGCGTTTTATCTGACCTTTGGGATGGTGGTCTTTGTTTCTCACTGGTTGATTGACGCCACCGATGGCGTTGAGTGGTGGATGCGTTTCTATCGCCAGAGCCGCCTGGAGGTGGTGCGGGTCATGGTGGACCAGGTGCTGCATCTGCTGGTATTGCTGGTGTTGACAGTGTGTCTCGTCGGGTTGTGACGCAGAACACAGGCGAGGTGTGTCCGAGGATATAGACATGGGGCGGGAGAAGCGCTAAAGTAGGAGCAGAGGTTTGAGTGGGGGTACCGAAATCGGAGGTGGACTGGTGGTATTCTCAAAGTTTTGCTGTTCAGGCGGATGCGTCACAATTTTGACACATTTCTGGCGATTGTCAAAATCTTGCTGTTTAGGCGGATAGTTGGCACATATAGGGTATTGGGCAGCGCAGCTCATTGGCATACCCAAGTAAAAGGAGGCAAAAATGAAAGCCAAACAGTTCACAATTCTTGCCTTAGGAGTGATAACCGCATTGATGACCATAATGACGGGTACTATGCTCGGCCCGGCTCAAGCGCATCCTAACCCAAGTTTCGCTCCCACACCTGGAAAGGTCCAACCATTTCCAGATTCCCCAAGCACAGGTGTCAAAACCGAATATCTGCTTCAATTGCCTTTAGAGGCAGGCCCTCTTTCGCCTTCATCAATGGGCATCATTAACGGAGATTTTGAGAGCGGACGCACGGGTTGGGTAGAATACTCACTTAATGGATGGCCTCTTATCCTTCATAGGGATGATTTACCAGTTGATCCTCACAGTGGGAATTGGGCTGTATGGCTTGGAGGAGATTATAACGAGATTGCCTATATCTCGCAAACAGTGAGTATCCCAACAGCAAGTGTTCTGACTTTCTGGGAATGGATTGGTTCCGAGGATCTTTGTGGTTACGACTTTGCGCGGGTAAGGATCAACAACACCAATGTAGCAACAATCAACCTCTGCGAGGAGTATAACACGAATGGCTGGGTTAATAGAACGGTTGATCTGAGCACCTATGCTGGACAAACTGTTTCTTTGCAGATTCGTGTTGAAACGGACTCTTCACTAAATAGCAACTATTTTGTAGACGATGTAGCATTGAGTGGATTAACAGGCGAGCGTTATGTTTATCTGCCACTCGTGTTGAGGAATTTTTGGGCGGGATTCTTTGATGATTTTAGCAATCCAAATAGCGGATGGTGCATAGAAGAAACGACGGATTTCAAGATGGGTTACCTAAACGGTGAATACCAAATATTGCTAAAGAGACCCAATATAGGTTATATGTGCACACCTGATTTGAGAATACCGGTAAGCAACTATACCGTTCAAGTAGATGCACGTATGGCATCAAGTAGTGGAGGCTCATACAGCCTGGTTTTCGGGATCCGCTGGGGGGTAAACACGCGGGAAAATTATGTAGTATCAGTCGATCCTGACACACAGTACTACCGCATCCAAAGGAAAAATGCTGACGGTTCTTGGACCACGCTGGTGAATTGGACATACAGTTCGCTAATCAAACCAGGGGCACAGACGAACCGTCTTCGCATTGACCGATGGGGTACTAACATACTCTTCTCTGTTAATGGATTCTTCGTCACAATGGTTAGTGACAGTAATATAATTGGTACCGGACTAGATGCTGGTGTGGGGGTCAATAGTTATAACAATGTGCCTGTAGATGTTCGGTTTGACAATTTTAGGGTGTCGCAACCATAGCGAGTGCACAACTTGTGGATAACCCTCAGAGTGCCGCCCAACCTGCGGATTGAGCCGATGCCGCCTTGGGTGGCGCGGCTGAGCGGCAAGCCGTTAGCAGGCCCTTAGCCAGTGGTAAACGGCTGGATTAAAGTGCAGGATTTGTTCTATAACAATGTAAGGAGGAGCAATGCTAGAGATTATAGCACTCATACTTCTGACCAAACGCATAGGGGAG
>JAOAAG010000379.1 GCA_026418995.1 Anaerolineae bacterium | reverse complement strand
CAGGGCTTGCCCCCGCCCAGATGGGTTGGGGGCGGGGCTTGCCCCCGCCCAGATGGGTTTGGGACGGGGCTTGCCCCCGCCCAGATGGGTTGGGACGGGGCTTGCCCCCGCCCAGATGGGTTTGGGACGGGGCTTGCCCCCGCCCAGATGGGTTTGGGACGGGGCTTGCCCCCGCCCAGATGGGTTGGGACGGGGCTTGCCCCCGCCCAGGGCGACCGCAAGGGTCGCCCCTACCGTTCTGGGGCAACAGACATGCCGCGTAGATATTCCACTTCTTGCAGCAGCTCCTCTATACGTCGGCGCATGCGAAGGATGATTTCCACACCTGCCAGGTTGACCCCTAATCCGATCAAACGGCGTATTCGTCGCAGCTCGGCTAGCCCGGCCTCGGTCAGCGGCCAGCTCACCACGCCTATGTCCACGTAGTAGCGAACGAGTTGCGCGTCCAGTCCGCACCGGCAAGCAGCGATATGGATGGCGATGCCCGTATCTTCGACCGCTGCCAGTTGTGTATTCAACTTTGTTGCCAGTTCCGTTCTGCTCCTCATCTCCACCCTACCTTCTGTTCGTGTCCCCACGCGAGAGGCGACGCAACTCCTCAAAGAGCTCTCGCTGGCGCGGGGTGAGTTGCGTAGGCAGCCGCACCTCAACTTTAGCGTACAGGTCTCCGTAACGGTGGGGTTCCTTCAGCAGCGGCATCCCCTTCCCTCGCAGTCGGAACGTCTGGCCGTTCTGCGTGCCCGGCGGGATGGTGAGCGTCACGGGGCCGCTCAGCGTGGGCACCTGCACCTCTCCTCCCAGGATGGCTGAGTACAGGTCCACCGGTACCGTGGTGTACAGGTCGTCTTCCTTGCGCTCGAACCTGGAGTCAGGCAGCACGTTGACGCGCAAATAAAGGTCGCCGGAGGGGCCGCCAGCGGTGCCTGCCCCTCCTCCCCCGGCTACTCGTATGCGGGTGCCCGTGCGGGCGCCGCGTGGAATCCTCACCTCCAGCCGCCGGCCATCTTTTTGAAGCACGCGCGTCGTGCCGTCATAGGCTTCCTGGAGTGTGATCTCGACCTCTTGCTCCTGATCCTCCCCACGGCGAGGGCGCACCGTGTACTCGAAGCCGCCACCCATTCCCCCAAAGATACGGGTGAAAAATTCCGAGAATGGGCTACCATCGCCGAACAGGTCCTGGAGATCTTCCGGTGTACCGTAACGGATGTGGACGCGCTGACCGGTCGGGCCGGTGGCGACCCATTGACTCCAGTCGAAGTCGTCCGCCCGTCCGCCCATGCGGCTCCAGTCCTGCCAGGCGGCCCCCAGTTGGTCGTACTTGCGTCGCTTCTCCGGATCGGAGAGCACCTCGTAAGCCTCGTTGATCTCTTTGAAGCGCTCCTCGGCCCTTTTGTCGCCGGGGTTGACGTCGGGATGGCACTGGCGGGCCAGCCGGCGGAAGGCGCGTTTAATCTCCTTCTCGCTGGCGTCCCTGGGGACACCGAGAATCTGGTAATAATCCTTGTACTCCATATGCCCTCACCGACAATCCGTTCTCGCTATACAGCAACCACGACCCGGGCGGGGCGCAGCAGGCGCTCCCCGATGCGGTAACCTGTCTGGACTACCTCGACCACGGTGTCCGGCGCAACCTGAGCCTGGGTGTGGGGGATGGAAGCCACCGCCTCATGCCAGGTCGGGTCGAACGGCTCACCCACGGGCTGGATTGGCTCCGCGCCCTCCCTGGTCATAAGGTGCTGCATAGCCTGATAGGTCAACCTCACCCCTTCTCGAATCGCCTGGACATCTGCTCCGTCGGTGTTCAGCGCCCGCTCCAGGTTATCGGCGATCTCGAGAAAAGAACGCAGCAACTTCTCGCGTTCGGAGGCGATGCGCTCCTCGGCCAGGCGTTGCTGTCGCTTGCGGAAGTTTTCCATTTCGGCCTGCAGACGCAGGGCGCGCTCACGCCACACTTCCAGGCTCTCCTGAGTTTCGGCCTCCTCCTGGACAGGAGGCTGTGTGACGGGCGGCTTTTCCTCTTGCTCCCCCGGTTGCTCGACGGTCCGGCTTTCGTCATGTCGAGCCTCTCCTGCTACACCAGCCAGGCCTGGCATGGATACGTTGAGCCGCTCATCGTCGCCGTCGGTCACCGGGGGGAGGCCCTCGGTCACCTCCGGTTTCATGGTGGCGGAAGCATATCCTGCGGTACGTATGGGTATCCTCACTCTAGTGCCCATGGTCCTTACCTGTTAATCGGTTGGGAGTTGGAGAGATGCTCCAACTCCCAACCGGTTTTAGACTTCGCGATATTCGCCCTCGACGACGTCCTCACCTCCAGAAGGCGGTGGCGTGCGGCCAGGGCCGTACCCTGTCTGCGCGCCAGCGGCCTGCTGCTGGGCGTACATTTGCTGGCCGATGGCATAGCTGGCCTGTTGCAACTGTTCGATCAACTGCCGGATGCGGGCGATATCGTCGCCCTCCTTGGCCCGCTTCAGGTCCTCGATGATGCGCTCGATACGGCCACGGTCGGAGGCAGAGACTTTGTCGCCCAGCTCACGCAGCGTCTTCTCGATCTGGTAGATCATCATATCGGCGTTATTACGGGCCTCGACCAGTTCCTTACGACGCCGGTCCTCAGCCTCATGCCGCTTAGCCTCCTGGATCAGCCGCTCGACCTCTTCCTTGCTCAGGTTGGTGCTGGCGGTAATGGGGATCTTCTGCTCCTTCCCGGTAGCGCGATCTTTGGCCGAGACGTTAAGGATGCCGTTGGCGTCAATGTCGAACGTCACCTCGATCTGCGGCACGCCGCGCGGCGCCGGCGGAATACCCTCCAGATTGAACATGCCGAGGCTGATGTTATCGGCTGCCATCGGGCGCTCACCCTGCAGTACGTGGATGGTTACCGCGGTCTGTCCATCTTCGGCCGTGGAGAAAATCTGGCTTTTGCGCACCGGGATGGTGGTGTTGCGCTCGATGAGCGGCGTCATTACCCCGCCCAGCGTCTCAACGCCGAGCGTCAGCGGAGTCACGTCCAGGAGCAGCACGTCCTTCACCTCACCTGCCAGGACGCCGGCCTGAATGGCCGCGCCGATAGCAACCACCTCGTCGGGGTTGACGCCCTTATGCGGCTCCTTACCGCCGGTCAGCTCACGTACCAGCCGCTGGATCATCGGCATCCGCGTTGCACCACCCACCAGCACGACTTCATCCAGATCGCTGGCTTTCAGCTTGGCATCGCGCAGCGCTTGCTCGAAAGGCCCACGGCAGCGCTCAACCAGGTCCTCGGTCAACTGTTCGAGCTTGGCGCGGGTCAGGCGCATCTGCAAATGCTTCGGGCCGGAGGCATCGGCAGTGATAAAGGGCAGGTTGATCTCTGTCTCCAGCACGGTGGACAGCTCGATCTTGGCTTTTTCTGCCGCTTCCTTCAGCCGCTGGAGCGCCTGACGGTCCTGGCGCAGGTCTATGCCGTATTCTTTCTTGAACTCATCGGCGATATAATCCACGATGCGCTGATCCCAGTCATCACCACCAAGGAAGGTATCGCCGCTGGTGGCCCGCACTTCGATGACGCCATCGCCCACTTCCAGGATGGAAACATCGAAGGTGCCGCCGCCCAGGTCGAAGACCAGGATGGTCTCCGCCTCTTTCTTGTCCAGGCCGTAGGCCAGGCTGGCCGCAGTCGGCTCGTTGATGATGCGCAGCACCTCCAGGCCGGCGATCTGACCGGCATCCTTGGTGGCCTGACGCTGGCTATCGTTGAAGTAAGCAGGGACAGTGATCACGGCCTTGGTGACCGGCTCGCCCAGATAAGCCTCGGCGTCTTGCTTCAGTTTGCGCAGGATGCGCGCCGAAATCTCCTGAGGGGTGTACTCCCTGCCAGTCTGGGGTATGTAGACCCGCGCATCACCAGCCGGCCCCTGCACGATCTTGTACGGCAACACCTTACGCGCCTTGATTACCTCCGGGTCGTCATAGCGGCGGCCCATCAGGCGCTTCACGGAAAAGATAGTGTTATCCGGGTTGACGATGGCCTGCCGCCGGGCGGTCTGCCCCACCACTTCCTCACCGGTCTTGGTAAAAGCGACGACGGACGGACACAGCCGGCTGCCCTCGGCGGTCGGAATCACCACCGGCTCTCCACCCTCCATCACGGCAACGACCGAGTTAGTCGTACCCAGATCAATACCTATGACCTTGCTCATCCGTTCCTCCTCACACAATGTGTTATAGACTCGTGTTACCTGAGTCGCGTGTACTATACTCCCTGTGTATCAGAATTAGATAAGAGGAAAATCAACATTTTGTTAGAATCGGCTGCGCCTGGAAAGGCGGGGATATACAAGCTGACCGTGGGCTGATAGTGGGGGCGACAAAGTATAGCGGGCCTGGTGTACGGCTTTCGAGCGCAGCGCTTCCGGGGTGGGGATAGCAGTTGACGCCCGAACAGGGGTGTACGGCACAGCGGCTGGTGGGTCGGTCGCCAGACCACGCCGCAGTGCGACAGGTACCTGGGGGCACCTGCGTCTGAAGGATGCCGGGCGCCGTGCTCCGTCAGGTACGGCGGGCGTTTAACATAGTCTTAACGGTACGTTAATCCCGTGTACAAAAAGTGTTAACGCACGTTGCGTACCATTGTTCTGTATCTATTATGCGGCCTGGTGCCAAAATCCATATTTCAAGGAGTATACCATGCGTTCCAAACTGACCCTGCCAATTACCTCGTTGCTGATCTTGTTGGCTGTCGTACTGACGGCCTGTGGGCAAGCGGCTGCTCCTGCCCCTTCCACAGTGGACTGGAGCCAGGTGAAATCTGCTGCCGAAGGTGGTGGCATGGAGGCTTTGATTGCCGCTGCCCAAGCCGAAGGTGAACTAAACGTCATTGCCCTGCCCGATGACTGGTGCAATTATGGTGAAATGATGAAGACCTTCAGCCAGAAGTATGGCATCAAGGTCAATTCCATCAATCCCGAAGCTGGTTCCGCCGATGAGCTGCAGGCCATCATTGACAACAAGGAAAACAAGGGGCCGCAGGCTCCGGATGTGATTGACGTTGGCCCCGCTTATGGTCCGTTGGCCAAGGAACAGGGACTGATTGCTCCCTACAAAGTGGCTACCTGGGACACGATTGACGGCATGAAAGACCCCGACGGCTACTTTTACACTGACTACAACGGCGTACTGGTCTTCGAGGTCAATCTCGACGTGGTCAAGGATGTGCCACAGGATTGGCCCGACCTGCTGGACCCGAAATACAAAGGCCAGATTGCCCTGGCTGGCGACCCGCGCTCATCTAACCAGGCTGCGCAGACCGTCTATGCCGCAGCGCTTGCCAACGGCGGGTCACTCGATAATGTCCAGCCCGGCCTGGAGTTCTTCAGGGAGTTGAATGCTCGGGGCAACTTGCTTCCACTCATCGCCAACACCGGCTCCATTGCAAAAGGCGAGACGCCCATCACCTTCCAGTGGAACTACCTGGCGCTGGCCAATGCCGATGCCTTCAACGGCAATCCGCCGCTGGCCATTGTCTACCCTAAGTCGGTCAACTGGGGTGGTTTCTACCTGCAGGCTATCAGTGCCTATGCACCACACCCCGCAGCCGCACGTCTGTGGCAGGAATTCCTCTACTCCGACGAGGGACATCTTATCTGGATGAAGGGTTACTGCGCTCCGGCCCGCCTGGCCGACATGCTCAAGCGCGGCGTGGTGCCCGATGACTTGAAAGCCAAACTACCGGCGCCTGAGATCATCAATAGCGCGATTGTCCCCAGCAAGGAGCAGTTGAGCGCTGCCCGTGAGATCATCAAGAACCAGTGGGATAGCGTAGTTGGCCTCGACATCAAGTAACTGCTCTTACTCCGACCCTTTTCCGCGTGACCCGGCGCAAGTCGGGTCACGCGCCCATTTAGATCGGGTCACGCGCCCATTTAGAATAGGGGAAACCTGGGGCGCTTTCGGGCCATATATTGTGCTGAAGGTGTGTGAGGGATGAATTTTTCCTCTGCTGCCTCTCGCAAAGTTGCCTGGCGTGCACAGCCACTCTGGAACTGGCTCGGTCTGCTTCCTTTCTTCGCGTTTATTCTGTTTTTTCTTATCATTCCTTCTCTCAATCTGTTTAGCGGTGCATTCGTCAACCGCAGA
>JAOAAG010000349.1 GCA_026418995.1 Anaerolineae bacterium | reverse complement strand
TACCCCAGCCGAACACGAACCGCCCGCCCGGTGCGAACACCTGCACCCGTTTGTTGCCGGTGTCGGTGACGTAGAGATTGCCATCCGGGCCAATAGCCAGCCCGCGCGGGCCGTAGAAGGCGATGAAACCGGTCGTTTCAGGCGGGCCGTAGCTTCCCCAGGCGGCGACGACATTCCCCGCGCTATCCAGTTGCTGAATCCGGTGATTCCAGGTGTCAGCGACGTAAATCGTCCCGTCAGGCGCGACCGCCACGTCCCACGGCTCCTGGAACCCCTGTGGCGTGCCCGCCTCTGTATCCGCCGGCGAGTGCCGACCGATCACGGCAACAAATTGGCCGCTCTGGGTAAACTTCTGGATGCGGTGGTTGCCGGTGTCGGCGACATAGACGAAGCCATCTGGCCCTACTTTGATGCCGGTGGGGCGTATCAACTGGCCAGGCTCGCTTCCAGGCTCGCCGAACACCAGCCGGGCCGCCAGGTCACGCCAGCCCTCGGCATAAGGGTCAACCGGTACGCTAATCTCTTCCGGCTTCACTGTACCCCGCTCCCACATCTTGGCCAGCAGGTCGCGGCGGATGTAAAGCCTGAAATCAGCGCGAAGGGGCCATTTATCCAGCGTATGGGACTGGCCGGTCAGCTCATCGTAGCGACGATAGTCGCGGTTGTACCAGATGTCCCAGATGGCCGCGCGCATCTTGTCATCGGTGATGGCGTACCAGATGCGCTGAAACGTCAGGTTACGGTAGTCCTCCATCGGCCACCACAGGTAAGTGTACGTATTGTACACGTAATCCCGCTCCAGGTAGGGAGCGACCTCTTCCCATTGCTCGCGCCCGGCGATGATGACGTCGTACTCCATCTGCTCCCGCGAGGGATGCTCGCCGTAGTAGGCGGCGTTGGGATAGTCGCGCAACTGCCAGTAGAAAAGCGTGGAGCCGTCGGCGCCATAGGCGACCCTGATACGCTTGGGAGCGCCCATCACGCGGCGGGAAAGTTCGTCAATCTGGCGCATAGCCTCATTAACGGCAGGGGCACCGTGGGCATAGACCAGAAACTCGATGGGATAGTCGTAGGTGACATAGCAGAAACGCCACGTGGTGCGGATGGTGATGAAGATCGGGACCAGCAGCGCGGTAAAGATGAGCACGCGCGCGGTGACGTGAACGCCACTGCGATAGGCTAGATACGCCAGCGCTGCGCCGAACCCCACGACACCGATTAGCCCATTCAAAAACCAGCCGGTGATGTTCAGATGCGCTAAGTCGCTGCCACCGAACGGCCCCGCACGCAGCGCGCTGATGAACATCACCAGCGCCACTACCCACGGGACGGCGCACAGAGACAACAGCCACCCACGCCGTTCGCGCACCTGTTGCCAGTCTGTACCATCAATGAGTTGCCCCACCAGCCAGCCGGAGGTCATGATCATCGGCAAGGCGATGTGGACGGTCAGCCAGGGCATGCGCTCGCCAGCATAGGAGTAACCAAACCACGAAAGCGCACTCCACCAGAGCAGGAAGATCAGGAACAACGACTTTATGGAGGGGGTGGTTTCCTTGTGCACTCCGGGGACCTGGGAACGCCTGGCGACCAGGGCACGCAGCGCCAGATAGGCCACGGTCAGCAAGGTCAGGAGAAACGAGAGGTACTCGTAGAAAAACACCATAACAAAGTAGTAATACTCGGGCTGGCTTCCCCGTTCAACGCCGTGCTGTTCCAGCCAGTAACCCAGTGCGCCGACCAGGCCGGTGGCCAGGCCAGTGCCATTGGTAAACACGGTAGTGAACAGCACGACGAAGATGGCATAGAAGATCGCAGCAGCGATAGTCCAGCGCCTCCAATCCCAGGCCAGACCGATTGCTACTGAGAGCGCGAGCATCACGAGCATGATGGCGGCCGAGTAGTATATCGTGGGCGGCGAGTATTCCAGCGGATTCAGACCCAGCACCTTGATCGGGCCGGCCGAAAGCAGGGGGAGGCATAGCGTGCCCAGCATGATGGTCAGATCGAACGAGCGCAGTTTGCGCAGGGCCTCCCAGCTCAGCTCCCTGTGCGTGCGGTCGCTCAGCCACTGATAGGCAACCAGTCCAACCAGGAAGAAGCCAAAGATGGCGAAGTAGATGTAGGCAGCTTCCATAGTGGCAAAGGCCAGGGAGACTCCGGCAGCCATCACGTAAAGCCAGCGGGCACGGCCATCCTGGAGGTAGGCAAAGATAGCCCAGAAGACGACCAGCACCCACAGGATCAGCTCAATGTCGTGGCGGATATAACGGGAGTAGTAGGCGATGGAAGGTGAGATGAGGAAGAAGAACGAGGCCGCAAGGGCGCCTGTACGCCCCAGCCAGCGGCGCAGCAGATACGGGAAAGCGACGATAGCCGTGCCCATCAGTGCTACCGGCAGCCGTGCGGTAAAGTCGTTATCGGAGAAGAGGAAGTAGGAGAGGGCCGTAGTGTGGAAGAGGTACGGCCCGTGCATCATCGGCGAATGGGCGAACCCGCGCCCGGTGTAGAGGTTCCACGAGTAGAGGGTGTGGATGCTCTCGTCATGGCTCTGCACCCGGTCGCCCAGGCGCCACAGCCGGGTGGCCAGGGCAAGGATAATGAGCAGGATATAAAGCGCCTTTTCCCGGTCTATCTTTATCAGAGTGCTCAGGGGTTTGTCCAGAAAAGCGTCGCAGAACGAGTGTTCAGCCTTCACGTATCTCCTCCGTCAATCAGCAGTGTTCCCCTCCAGGGATCGAGAGAGCTATGGTGTTGAGTCCTGATATGTACCTTCCCACGCCACCTGAATTCCGATGCCCCGCAAGTCAAGGTCCCTGTTCACCATAGGGCTTTCTGTAGAACCACCGTTTGGCTAGCTCGGCGGCCAGAATATAGGCAAGCACAATCGCCGCGAGTACCGCTAAGAAGAGCGGTGGCATAGGCACGAAGCCGAAGGGTGCACCCAGCGGGGTATAAGGCAACGCAATGGCCGCTGTCACCACCAGCACAGTCGCAAGGAATAACGGCCACGAGGGACGGTTGCGCCAGAATGGTCCACTGGTGCGGAGGACCAGGACAATCATCGCTGCAGATACCACCGACTCGACGAACCAACCAGTACGGAACTCGGCCGGCGCAGCTTTCAGCACCCACAGCAGAATACCAAAGGTCAGGAAGTCAAACAGTGAGCTCACCGGGCCGAAGGTGAGCATAAAGTTGCGAATGAAGCGGACGTTCCAGCGGCGGGGCCGCTCGACCCAATCCGGATCCACCCGATCGGTGGCAATCGTCATCTCCGGAAAATCGGTGAGCAGGTTGGTCAGCAGTATCTGCTTCGGCAAGAGCGGTAAGAAGGGGAGGAATAGCGAGACGCCAGCCATGCTGAACATATTACCGAAGTTCGCGCTGGTAGCCATGAATACGTACTTGAGCGTGTTGGCGAAGGTCCGCCGTCCCTCACGTATCCCCACTTCGAGCACGGAGAGATCCCGCTCCAGCAACACAATCTCCGCAGCCTCTTTAGCTACGTCCACAGCCTCCTGGACGGAGATTGAAACGTCCGCCGCGTGCAGAGCTGGGGCGTCGTTAATACCGTCACCCATGTAGCCCACGACGTAGCCAGCCTGACGGAGAGCGCGGATGATGCGCGCTTTCTGATGAGGCTCGACCTCCGCGAAGATATCCGTCTGTTGTACACGTACCTGCAGAGCTTCGTCGCTCAGAGCGTGTAGTTCTGTGCCGGTCAGCACTTGCGCAGCGTTCAGGCCGACCTGAGCCCCTACCTGCGCCGCAACCAGCGCGTTATCGCCGCTGATCATCTTGAGCCGTACACCTAGCCGACCAAGCGCCTCCACAGCAGCGGCGATTCCCGGTTTTAGCGGATCGGCCACTGCCACCAGGCCCACAAAGGTCATGTCTGCCTCGGAATCACGGCCAATCGGGCCTGTCCTGTCCCATCCTTTCACAGCTACACCGAGAGTGCGATACCCCTGCCCGCTTAACTCAGCGTAGAGCCGCTCGATCTCACCAAGCAGGTCCGCGAGCGGCCGCTCGCTGCCGTCCGCAAGCTGGACAGTAGTGCACACCTCAAGCACGTTGTGAAGGGCACCTTTGGTTACAAGGAGGGGTTGACCTTGATGCTCAACCAATACGCTGAGTCGCTTGCGCTCGAAGTCATAGGGTACCTCACCCAGCTTGCGCCAGCCGTCCAGAGTAAAATTGCAGTGGGCGCGAATCGCTTCGTCGAGCGGATTGGTGAACGCTGTCTCGTAGGCGGCGTTGAGATAGGCGTAGAAGAGCACGCGTTCGCTCTCCTGCCCATCCAGGCCGATGGCTGTATGCACCTGCATCCGGCCCGCGGTCAGCGTACCCGTTTTATCCGCGCAGAGCACGTTCATGCTGCCAAAGTTCTCAATCGCGGCCAGGCGTTTGACGATCACCTTTTGCCTGGCCATCTGCCGTGCGCCCCTCGCCAGGTTGACACTGATGATAGCGGGAAGAAGCTGAGGCGTGAGCCCCACCGCCAGCGCAAGCGCAAAGAGGAAAGAGTCCAGCACAGGCCGCTGGAAATAGACGTTGAAGGCGAAGATCAGGATCACTAAGACCAGCGTCACCTCGAGCAACAGGTATCCAAAGTGACGCACGCCGTGTTCAAACTCCGTCTCCGGAACACGCGTCCGCAGCGATTGAGAGATGCTGCCGAACTCTGTCGCCCGGCCCGTGTGTACCACCACCGCCTGTCCGCTGCCGCTCACGACGTGGGTGCCCAGGAAAAGCACATTAACCCGCTGCGCGAGGGGCATCTCCTCGGGCACGGTGTCCGGGCTCTTGTGCACAGGGTAGCTCTCACCGGTCAGCGCTGCCTCATCCACGAAGAGGTCCTGCGCGGCAAGCAGCCGACAGTCAGCAGGGATACCAGAACCAGCCGAAAGGAGGATAACATCGCCCGGTACCAGCTCGGCGGTCGGAATCTCGACCTGTTGCCCATCGCGCAGCACGGTGGCCTTCAGCTCAACAATCTCGAGTAGCTTCTCCACCGCCATGGCCGCGGCATACTCCTGCCAGAAGCCGAGCAGACCACTGACGAGAACGATGCTCAGGATAATGACACCATCCGTGGGGTCATGCAGGGCAAAGGAAAGGCCCGTAGCGGCGATGAGGATCAGGATGATGGGACTGGTGAACTGTCGCAACAGGAGCGCCGGCACGTTGGAACGCCGACGCAGAGCCAGCGTGTTGGGGCCGAAGCGCGCAAGCCGCGCGGCTGCCTCGGCGGATGGCAGTCCAGCCGCGCTTGTCCCCAGCGCACGTAGCAGATCCTCCTCGGGGAGGCTCCAGAAAGGGCGCTCTTCGATCGGCAGAGCGACACGTCGTTTCGGAGCAGTACCTTCTCTCAGCACGGTTGACCCTCACAATTGCCGGCCCTGTACATTCATCCACATTGACTTGCGGAACGTGACTCCCTCATCACTCAATTAACCACAGCACTGCCCAGCGCTCATCAGTCGGTTGAGTGAGGCCATCCCTGAAGAGCCACCATCTCACCGGAATCTGACAGTTGGGGGGGATGCCGGCTGTGCACCGGAGTTCCTGAGGAGACCAGCTCCGGCGTAGCACAAAATCCTGCCCCACGACCTTGCGCTCCTCGCTCACGCCGAGCGGTAGCTCCGACGGCTCCCCTCCTCCTGCCATCGCGCTCTCGGTCACCAGTACAGAGGGCACCTCCGCCCCGCTGAGCCCACCGGGGTCTATTCTGTGGGCAGCGCTGAAGCCGCGCAGATACCACGCCAGCACCGAGTCAGAGGAAGCCTCGAAGGCAAACGATAGGGTCATCGGCATCCCCGTCTCCTCCCAGGAGAGTTCGCGCAACGTCTCTCCCAGATCGCGTATCTCGGGCGCAGTGGGATCACGGCTCAGCAGCTCACGGGGGTCGGCGGGGCGCACGTAAGCCACCCGCCAGGCAGCCGAGAGGGTCACTAACAGCAGGGCCACCATAGCGCTTACGGCGAGCGCCTGCATCGTCAGCGCGACATCAGCGGTCATGATGAACACGATGACGAGCAGGCCGAAGAGTGCCAGGCTCATCGCCGCCAGGGCCAGGTCGGTGGAGAGGCCCCATAGCGCGTAACGGGCAAGCACCAGGTAGAGATGGGCCCACAGGATGACCATAACTGCCGTGTACAGCCATCCAAGGCGCCAATCGCCGCGCCGCTGTATGCTACCCACGAGGCCTTCCACCGTGATGCCCAGAAGCAGCGAGAGCGGCAGGGCTACCCATAGCACGTCCAATGGCTGACGGGCTGGCATCATCAGTAGCAGGATAACGCCCAGCAGGGCCCACAATCCCAGAAACTGACCCAGGCGTCTGTCCTGCCAGAAGCTCCACAGCGCGCCACCTGCGCCAAAGAGCAGCGCCAGCGGCTCGTAAGCGGCCAGGAGCAACACAGGCGACGGCTGAAGCACCTGGGGCAGGCCAAAGCGGGCTATCCACTCCACGAACAGGTCGCCCGTCGCTCCCAAACCGGCCGGATTCCACCATAGCCCGGTTGCACAGGCCAGTCCGGTCAGCAGGCCTGCAGGCAGTGCCCATGCCAGGTGTGAGCGTAGCGTTTCTCGCAGGTCATCGGTCATCCCCCCCCGCTCGAGCAGGGCGATTCCCACGCCAGCCAGCAGCAGGGATACCAGCAGCCCCCAGGTTGAGGAACTGGCCGTGACCGCTACGGCCAGTGCGCCGACGGTCAGTATGAGCCAGCGTCGCTCCCGCGTATCCAGGAAGCCGAGCAGACCGCAGAGTGCGGCCATTACTCCCAGCGCCGCGATCATCGTGCCATCTACTTGCCGGGACGCATACAGCATCGTGGGGGAGAGGGTCAGGTAGACCCCTGCAGCGAGAGCCCCCACCCGTCCCAGGCGTTTACGCAACAGGTACGGGGCAAGCACAAGCACAGCCCCACACAGTGCCGGCCAGAAGCGGGCGATACGGTCGCTTGCCCCACACAGGGCAAAGAGGAAACCGTTCGCGGCGAAGAGAAGAGGGCTGTAGTCGGCCGTCGGCCTCCCCTGGCCGGTGACCACTCGCCAGCTCGCCATCGCCTCGCGTGCTTCGTGTGAGCTGAGCGGCGCAGCGTCGAGGGAGGCCAGCCGCAACACCAGTGCCACTACCGCTATCAGTAGCCAGCATCCGGTCTCAACCGTCAAACGTTGCGTTTTGTTCATCTGCTACCTGTCTCTCTCGTAGATTACCACGCCGTCACTTTCGTAGACCCGCCTCAACAGCAGGTCGAATTTAGCCAGCCCGGCTGCCGGGTATCTGGCTCGCTCCAGCGGGCCGACGTAGACGTACCTGATATTGTACTTCTCCAGCAGCCTCTTAATCTCTTCGAGGTTCGTGCTGGTATAGAGCGTCTCTATCTCCGGCTCACGGCGGGCCTGTTCCTCATAATCTCCACGCCACTGATGCTCATGCCCCCCCCACCCTAACAACGTCGGCAGTCCAGTGTGGGCCGAGACCCGCCCCTCGTACACATACGCTTTGTAGCGATCGCCGGGGGCCTCCAGAATCACCGGGGCGCCCTGAACATGCTCGTTCAGCCAGCGGATAGCGTTGTAATCCTCGGGGTTGGTCTGCGCCAGATAGGCGCTCCCGTCAAGCGTGGGAGGGGAGCCGTACTCCTTAGCACGGGCGGGGATGGCCAGCACCGGGTAGACCAGTCCGGCGGCTATGCACACCGCTGCGATCGCCGAGAGCCACCTGTGACGCTGGAGCATTCCCGTTAGCGCGTAGGCGCCGGCGATGCCCCACATCACCCAGGCCTGGAAGTAGAACTTGAACACCGTGTTCATCCGGGTGCCGAAGTGGTCACGCAGATAGACGTACTCGACGCTGAAGGTGAGCAAAGCGCCTGTGACCACAAGCAGCAGGACAAACTCATGCCCCGTGCGGCGACGCGCACGCAAGAGGGTCAGCACCGCGGTCACCAGGAGCAGGGTGAGTACAAAAGCTGTCCAAGGGCTGAACAGGCGTGTCAGCAGGCGGGAGGTGATCAATTGGTGAATATTTTCTATCCCCTCCAGCCCTGGTATCGGTCTCCTGTGTGCCCAGGCCGAGAGATAAGCCAGCGCCCCTTGAGGTGCGATCAGGCCCAGCGTGTCCAGCAGGACAACGGTTCCCAAAAACGCACCTGCTACCAGCGGGATGGCAACCGTCACCAGAACGGCCCAGCGTAACACTTCCTGGGCGCGCACTCCCGCACCACGGGCACAGCCGATGACAAGGGCCGTGACCGGAAAGAGCAGGGGGCCGAACATCACCAGGAACTGTGGCAGGCGGGTGGGGTTGAATAGATTGACCAGTACCCCTCCGACCTGGGAGCGAAAGCCGACCCAGAACGGAAGATACAACAGGACACCGCAGAAGAGCAGGGCCGCACCAAGCACTGCCAGGTTCAGCAGCCAATCCTTTATGCGCGCGGCGTCGTAAGTTGCCAGCCCCCAGGCCATCACCACAATGAACAGGTAAATCGGGAAGTCCCAGGTGTTGAGGAAGCCCAGCCCGCCGAGGCAGATCGCGTAGATCGCGAGTTCGGACCCCCCTCTAACTCCCC
>JAOAAG010000328.1 GCA_026418995.1 Anaerolineae bacterium | reverse complement strand
CGTTGGGGCCGGTGCTGGGCGGTATATTGACCCAGCAGTTGGGGTGGCGCAGCATTTTTCTGGCCGCTGCGCTGCTGGGTGCGAGCGCCTTCGTGTTGACGCTGTGGCGACTGAAGGGCGAATGGGCTGCGGAAGGAGTGGAGCGCCTGGATGGTGTGGGCGCTATCATTTATAGCCTGACGCTGGTCGCCCTGATACTCGGCCTTTCGAGATTGCCCACGCTGCCGGGGACATTGCTGCTCGGAGGCAGTGTGGCAGGGTTAATCGTCTTTGCCCGCTGGGAAACCAGAGTGGCCAATCCTGTGCTGAACCTGAACCTGTTCCGCAGCAATCGGGTGTTCGCTTTCTCGAACCTGGCCGCGCTGGTGAATTACAGCGCCACTTTCGCGGTCGGGGTGCTGCTCAGTCAGTACCTGCAGTACATCAAGGGCCTGACAGCACAACAGGCGGGCTTCGTCCTGCTGGCCCAGCCGGCGGTGATGGCGCTCTGTTCCTGGTTCACCGGTTGGCTTTCTGACCGGGTCGAGGCGCGTATCCTGGCTTCGACTGGAATGGGGGTGACGACGGTTGGGCTGGCGCTGCTGGCTTTCCTGAGCAGCCAGATGGCAGTGGGCTTCATTGTCCTGTGCCTGGTCTTGCTGGGGCTGGGCTTTGCGCTCTTTACGTCGCCGAATACTAACGCCGTGATGGGCGCGGTGGAGCGTCGCTTTTACGGCGTGGCCTCAGCCACGCTGGCAACTATGCGCTCGATAGGGCAGACCTTTAGCCAGGGGATTGTGATTCTGATTTTTGCTGTGATCATCGGGGAGGTGGCAATCACGCCGGAGGTGTATCCGCAGTTTCTGGTAGCCTCGCGCGTGGCTTTCGGTATCTTCGCCATGCTCTGTTGCGGTGGGGTCTTTGCCTCGCTAGCCAGGGGTGATGTGCATCAGAGGGAGGCAACGTTCGGACAGCGCGGGTTGTAATCTTCAGCTCACTCCCTCCAGGTTCAGAGACTGTGCTGGGCTGGGGTAGGGTGGAAAGCGGGGGATAGACGGGGCATGAAACTGTTGAGAACGATCGCCAAAGGGCTGGATATTCTGTGGGGACGCCTCACTCAGCAAGGGGTGCGGGTCACGGCCTTATGGGCGGCCGATCACTTGGTGCGCATCGTAACCGGCGCACCGATCCGCAGCGTAAGCCAGATCACGCCCCACTTGCATGTGGGAGGGCAGTACCGCCGGCGCGGTTGGAAGCGGCTGGCGGCCCGTGGCATCACGGCTGTGGTCAACCTGCGAAGCGAGTTCGACGACAACGATGCCGGCATCGCGCCGCCCCGTTACCTGCACCTGCCCACGCCAGACGATACACCTCCAACACTGGAACAACTGGAGGAAGGGGTTGCCTTCATCGCCGCAGAGATTGCACGCGGGGGCGGGGTATACGTCCACTGCGGCGCCGGCGTGGGACGGGCGCCCACACTGGCCGCTGCCTATCTGGTCAGCACAGGTATGACACCTGCGGAGGCCTGGGCGACCATTCGGGCCAGACGCCCCTTCATCCGTCTCAAACCTGAGCAGGAGAGCCAGATCGAGCTCTACTACCGAGCCGTTGCCTCAGGATCTCCTCGACCGTCGGGTGACCGATGACCTGCAACTCGTAGCGCACCCTGTCCACCGGATGGCGCACCTGGATTAACCGCCGCAGGTCAACGGGAGTGGCCGTCAACACCAGATCGCACTCGGCGTTGTTGATCGTCTCCTCCAGGTCGCGGATTTGCTCCTCGCCGTATCCCATCGCCGGCAGCAAAGGGCCGATATGGGGATAGCTCTCAAAGGCCTTGGCGATGGAGCGGACTGCGTAAGGGCGGGGGTCCACCAGTTCAGCCGCTCCAAAACGGCGTGCGGCCACTACCCCTGCCCCGTAAGGCATCTCCCCGTGCGTGAGCGTGGGCCCGTCCTCGATCACCAGCACCCGCTTACCCCTGATCGCCCCCGGGTCCTCGACCAGGATGGGAGAGGCGGCCTCTACAATGATAGCGTCAGGATTGAGCGCGCATATATTATCCCGTACCAGGGCGATATTTTCGAGATCGGCCGTGTCTACCTTGTTGATGACTACGACGTCAGCAAGGCGCAGATTAGCCTCACCGGGATAATATTTCACCTCGTGGCCGGGGCGGTGCGGGTCGGTCACGACAATGTGCAGGACAGGCCGGTAGAAGGGGAGATCATTGTTCCCCCCGTCCCAGACGATGATGTCTGCTTCCTCTTCCGCCTGGCGCAGGATGCGCTCGTAATCCACCCCGGCATAGACCACCAGTCCCCTGTCCAGGTGAGGCTCATACTCCTCGCGTTCCTCGATGGTACACTTGTGACGGTCCAGGTCTTCGTAGCTGGCAAAGCGCTGGACGGCCTGTGCCACCAGGTCACCGTAGGGCATGGGGTGGCGCACCACCACCACGCGGAAGCCCAGCTTCTGTAACACAGCGCAGACGTGGCGAGTGGTCTGGCTCTTGCCCGCGCCAGTACGCACGGCACACACACTGACCACCGGCTTGCTGCTCGTGAGCATTGTCGCGTCCGTGCCCATCAGCCGGAAGTCGGCACCGGCGGCCACCACCAGCGAAGCCTTGTGCATCACGTACTCATGCGAAACGTCGGAGTAGGCAAAGACGACCTGTTGTACCCCATAGCGGCGTATCAGCTCAGGCAGCTCCTCCTCCGCGTAGATCGGGATGCCCTGAGGGTACAGGCTGCCGGCAAGCGCAGGTGGGTAGCACCGCCCTTCGATATTGGGAATCTGGGTGGCGGTAAAGGCCACCACCCGATAGGCAGGATTGTCGCGAAAGCAGGTGTTAAAGTTGTGAAAATCGCGCCCGGCAGCGCCCATGATGACGGTAACGATGCCCTCGCTGGTCATACAGTGCTCTCACTCCAGATACTCCCCGACGGTGCGAGTGCTCTCCTCCTTGCCCCGCACGAGGAAGTACCAGGCCAGGAGTGGCAGCACCCATACCAGAAGCGCCAGGCAGATCAGAGGTAAGCCAAAGTACCACTCCACATCATAGCCTATATCCAGTTGCTCGCCAAAAGCCAGTACGAGGCCAGCAAGACAGCAGGTGGCCGAGCAGCAGAGAGTTACCACTGCCACAACAACTGTGATGATGATACCGGTTTGTCTGGTCATTGCTTCTCCTTACGTCTCTTTCTCTCTTTTGGTGGATACTGTTGCTTTAACATATCTGGCCGGGCCAGTCTTGCCAGAAGAATGCCCAGCTCATAGAGCAGCATAAAAGGCACCATTACCAGAACCATATTGAGGGGATCGGTGGTAGGGGTGATAATGGCGGCCCCGGCTGCAGCACCGATGATAACGATGCGTCGCGCCTTGGCGAATCCCCGATGGTCTATCACGCCCAGCTTGGCCAGGAAAAACATCACCAGGGGGGTCTCGAAGACCACACCAGCCCAGAGCATGATGTTACTGACAAAGGAAACATAATAGTCAATCGAATACCGCTGTTCCACAATGCCCGAGAGAAAGCCTCTGAGGAAGGGTAGCGCCGTAGGGAGGAGTACCTTGGCCGCGAAAATCACCCCCGAGGCGAAACACAGGGAGGCCGCCGGCGCACCGATCAGCACATAGCGCTTCTCGTGCGGCTCCAGGCCAGGGGCAACGAACATAAACAGCTCATAGATAATCACCGGCATCGCCAGCACAATGCCGATGACGATGGACACCTTGAAGAAGATAGTCGGGGCCTCGATGGGAGAAAGCGCCAGAGGCATATGTCCTGCCTCCTTGATTGGCTGAATCAGCGCTTCCAGAACTGGCACAGCCAGGAAGGTACCGAGGATCACGCCGATGACGAGCGCAATAACCGCCCGCATCAGACGCTGGCGCAGCTCCTCCAGGTGCTCCAGTATCCCCATCTCTTTCTGGTTTGTCTTGGAACCCATAGCTCTACAAACCTCCGAGTGGGTAGGGTGGGGCAACCGGTTCCTCCTCAGCCGCCTCCTCGCCTGCAACAGGCTGTACCTGCTCCACCAGTTCTCCAGCCTCCGCTTTCTCCTCCTCGCTCATCGCTCTTTCCAGAGCGCGGCGCGTCTCCTTCTCCAGGGCCAACAGTTCCGCCTGAATACTGGCGACCGGCCGGGCCACTCCTTCTATGATATCCTCAGAGGTTTTGCGGGTTTCTTTTCCGGTTTCCGCTACCTCGGCGCTCAACACCTCGGCCTGAAGCATAGAAGTGAATTCAGCCGAGAATTTGCGCAACTGACCGGCCAGGCGGCCAATGCTGCGGACAAGCTCCACCATCCTTTGAGGCCCTACCACCAGGATGGCGATAAGCACAATCATTACCAGCTCAAATGGGCCAACGTTTAGAAAGTTCATCAGGACTTCTTGTCTACCTCCTTGGCAGCCTGCGCAATCACGTCCTTGAGATCCACCAGCGCACCAAGAACGCCGTTCACGAAACGCGGGGCGCTATCGGAGCCGAACAACTTGGCCAGCTCCACCGCCTCGTTAATAGCCACTTTCACCGGTGTCCTCCCATCCACGGCGAACTCAAAGATTGCCATGCGCAGGATATTGCGGTCAATATAAGCGATCTGCTCCACCGGCCACTCCGGGGCATGCTCGTGTATGAAAGCGTCCAGAACCGGCATGTATTTCAGCACCCCATGGACCAGATGACGGGCAAAGTCAGCCCCAGACTTAGGCGGTTGGATCGCTTCCAGGCGTTGCTCTAACACCACATCTGGCGGGTGGTTGGCGCAGTCAATCTCGTACAAGGCTTGTAGCGCGATGATACGAGCCTGATGCCTGATCTTCACCTCTTCGTTTCCTCCGCATCACTGGCTCCTATTCAGTCGGTGCCACATCCTCGATGTACACGTCCACGCACTCAACCTCCATACCCACCATATCCTGAATGGCACGCGTAACCTCGCTTTGGATATGTCGCCCCACGTTGAGCATATTCACATCCGGCTTGGTCACCACGTACAACTTCACGCGCACCTTGTTGTCCACTACTTCGACCTTGACCCCATCATGCCGCAACAGGCGCGACATCCCAGGGGGAGAGATCAGGCGGACCACTCCAGGAACGGCCAGCGCGGTCAGGCGCGCGGTTATCTCCAGCACCTCTGGAGCAATAGTAATGCGACCGGGACAGGGTTGTTCCTCCATTTAACCTCCCATGACCAGGCCACCATCCACCGTAAGCGTCGCACCGGTGATGAATGCCGCCTCGTCAGAGGCCAGGAAGGCCACCGCGTAGGCGACCTCCTCTGGCTTGCCCCAGCGTCGTAAAGGTGTGGCCTCAATTCCTTTCTGTTTCAACTCCTCCGGCAGGTCGGCAGTCAGGTCGGTCATGATGAAACCGGGTGCAACACAATTAACGGTGATATTGCGCGGGCCCAGTTCCTTGGCCAGGCTCCTGGTAAAACCGATGATACCGGCCTTTGAAGCGGCGTAGTTGGTCTGGCCGGCCTGGCCCGCGATGCCAGAGACAGAAGTGATATTAATGATACGCCCCTGCCGTCTCCGCACCATAGGGCGGGCAGCGGCTTTACAGCAATTGAAGACGCTTTTGAGATTGGTGCGCAGGACCTCGTCCCATTCCTCTTCCTTCATCAGCATCAGCAACTGATCCCTGGTGGTGCCGGCGTTGTTAACCAGAATATCAATCTGGCCGAAGGTGTCAAGCGCGGCCTGGATCAATGCCTCTGCCTGCGCGAAGTCCCCCACATCGGCCCGCACCGTGATAGCGCGTCCACCTGTTGCCTGGATGGCCGAGACGACTTCATTGGCTGCCCCGGCATTCTGGTGATAGTTGACCACAACGGCGGCACCCCGACGTGCCAGCTCCAGGGCCACTGCCCGCCCGATCCCCCGCGACGCACCGGTCACTACGGCGATCTTATTTTCCAGTGGTAGGCTCATCCTTTCCTTGCTCCTTAAAAAAATTTATGTGAACCCCAGCCCACGCTCGCGCAAGCTCACAAAGCGCTGCTGGCCGATCACCAGATGATCGAGCACCTCGACGTCCAGCAACTTGCCCGCTGCCACCAACTGACGGGTCACCTCCACATCCTCAGGCGACGGGGTGGGGTCGCCTGAGGGGTGGTTATGGGCAAAGATCACCGCCGCGCAATTGCGCTTGATGGCACTGCGAAAGGCCTCTCCCACCCGGATGTGGGAGACATTCAGACTGCCGATGTAGAGTGTCTCTGCGCCGAGCAGGCGGTTGCGCGTGTCCAGGTAGAGCGCCCGGAAATGCTCCTGTTCGAGATGGGCCATCTCGGCCATCAGGAGCTGTGCCACATCGGCCGGTGAGCGGATGATGAAGCGATCTTCTGGCGCGCTCAGGAGCATCCGACGGCCCAGCTCAAGCGCTGCCTTCAACTGCGCGGTCTTGGCCTCACCCATCCCCCTTTCGGCTTCTAGCTCTGAGAAGCTAGCCCGCGCCAGGCCGGGCAGTCCGCCGTAACGGGAGAGCAGCCGCTGGGCCACTTCCAGGACGCTTTCGCCGCCTACTCCTGTGCGCAGAATGATAGCGAGCAGCTCTGCTGTAGAAAGAGCCCCCTCGCCGATTTGCTTCAGCCGCTCGCGTGGCCGCTCGCTGAGTGGCAGGTCCTTGATGGTCAGACGGTAATACGACATCGTTTAGCAATATTGACTAAAGCCTCTCTCCCCTTGTCCGTCCAACAGCCCCATCGTAGCTTGGCACATATCCGCGCCTGGAGCGGTTGACGGGTTGGCCAGAAGCCCACCTGCCGCTAGGCTGCTCTACCGCTCCGCAACGCCCTAATGATACCGCAATCCTGCGATTTGCACAAAGTCAGACAGCAACAGCCGTCATGAGTTGGGGGCAGTGGCCGCCTCCAAGGGCCACGTAATGATCAGGTCAGCGCGAAGGGAGGCTATGGGCATCTAGCTGCTGTCTCCCGCGCAGACGACGGCCACCATCAGCAACACCGCCCCCACCGGCGCAGCCCCGCGCAACCGCCGCTTGCTCCGCCCCAGCGCCAGCAAGGCCAGCGGCGCCGGCAGCAGGAGCAGTGGATCCGGCTTCAGTAGCGGCAACCCGGGCCCACGTCCGCCGGCCAGAGGCCACAGCCCCCGCGCCTGCGCGGTGTTGGACGGGCCGCTCTCGCCCGCCGCATTCTGCGCGGTGACCACGTAGTAGAGCCCCGCCGCCCCGCCCCGGTCCAGGTCCAGCCCCAGCCGCAGGCCCCAGGCGATGCGGTGGGCGGCGTCCAGCGGCACGGGCGCGGCGTCGCTGCAGTAGACGTTATAGGTGACCCCCCGCCCGGCCACGGGCGGCGACCCGGCCAGCAGCACGCCGAGGCGCGGCAGCGCCAGCGCCTGCAGACCAGTGAGAGCTGGCAGCGTTGGAATCAGGATGATGG